>LNFD01000192.1 GCA_001464255.1 Actinomycetales bacterium Ga0077552
CGCGACGAGCTCCATCGCGTGCGTGTAGCGGTAGGTGGCCCGTGACCCAGGCACCTCGCCTGCGGGCTCGACGGGAACTGGCGCTCTGGAGCCCGCCTCGCGGAACGGATCCCGCTCGGTCGCGCGCTCCCACCGTCGCGGCGGAGGCACGGGTCGGGACCGGCCTTCCACCTCCCAGAGCGGTCGCAACGCGCCTCGGGGCCCGACCACACGGGACGGCTCCCGCTGGAACGCGCGGAGGCGACCGGGCCCGAGGATCTCGTGCTGCATCGACGGCGGCTGCCGCGAGATCCACTCCGCGGCGGTCTCGTGATGCGGGTCTCGCCATCCCTCTGGCGGTGGCGGCTCCCCCCGCGCTTCGGCGAGCTCGCGCTCGAAGTGCCGGTCGTCGAGGATGGCCGTCGTGAAGCAGAGGCAGTTCGGATGCGCCGGACACGTCGGGACGCCGTCGACCTCGTAGCCGCCTGGGCCGAGGCCGTCGATCGACTGCGCGGCGTAGACGTCGCAGATGTCGGGGCGCGGATGCTGAGGGGAGAGCTCCCAGCGGTAGCCCTTCACCCACGGCTGCTCGCGCGTGCTCTCGTGGAACGCGGCGGTGAACGCGCGCGCGGTCTCGGTGCGCGCCACGACGCGCTCGGTGTAGAGCGCACGGTCGCGGATCCAGTATCCGAGCTGGCGCTCGAGGTCCTCGTTGGTCGCCCGCATGGCCACGCGCTGGAAGCGCCGAGCTGCAGCGCGCAGCGTCGGGTCGGTGAGCCGGTTGACGCTGCCGACGTGGTCGTTCACCGCGGCGCGCAGCCGCACGCGGTCCCCCACTCGCACCGCGGCGCGCAGGTCGGCGATGTAGCGCGGCAGCGCCACGCGGACGTCGTCCACCTCGAGGAGTGACTGCGCCAGGTCGGCGACCGTGCGCCCCGCGCGGATCCCATCACGGAGCTCGACGGCGAGGGCTCGGACGCTCTCCTCGGAGCGGGCATGGAGGCGCTCGGAGAGCCGCAGGCCTCCGATCGCTCGGTCGCCGTCGAGGTACCGCGTCGCCAACCTCGTAGCTGCGTCGGGCGCCATGCCGGCGGCGATGCGTCGGGACGCAGCCGCGCCGAGCTCGCCGAACGCGGCCTCTGGCGTGGAGACGCCCGCAGCGTGACCGTGCCCGGCCGCCGAGCGCGTCCCCGTGACGATGGCATCGAGGCGCGCGCGTGCGGTGGGGCGGACCTCGGCGCGCAGCCGCTCGAGGATGGCTTCGATGCTGGCGTCGTCTCGGAGCAGGCCCGAGAGCGTGGCGCGGAGGCTTTCCTCGATGCGGGTCCAGGTGCGCGCCAGCTCCGCCTCGGTCCGACGCTGCGCGGTGAGCATGCGACGGCGAGCTCGCCGTGCTCGGTCAGCCGCCCGTCGCTCTGCGTCGGTGCGGCGCGCGAGCGCCCGGGTCACGCGGCCTTCTTGCTGCCGGCCTTCTCGTTCGGGTCAGCGGGCTCGTCCTCTTCCATCCCGTCTTCCGGGTCTGGCTCCGCGTCGACCTCGGCCGCTGCCGCGCGGGCCTGCTCCGCCGCGAGCGCGAGCCCGTCGATCTCGGAGTCGATCTGAGCGAGCTTCTCGGGCTCGAGGTTCGGCAGGAGCTGGCGCACGAGGCGCTTCGTCATCTCGGCGATGGCGGTGGGCCCGAGAGGGAGGCTCGTCGCGGCGAGCGCGTTCTCCAACTCGGCAGACAGCTCCTCGACGTCGAAGCGCGTCTGCGGGGTGACGGTGATCTTCTCGACCTGCTCATCGCCGACGCCGTCCATCCTCGCGACGAGGCGCAGCACGGATTCGTTGAACGCGGCGTGGTGCTTGGCGGTGTCCGAGAGCGAGCGGTTCATCGTCTCGAAGTCGAACGCCTTACTGAGCCCGCTCTGGACCTGCTTCGTGTCGTTCGCCGCGTATCCGGTCTTGGCGTTCCGCGCGATGGCCTTCTCGGTGGCCTCGATGCGCTTCTCGTAGACGACGGGGATCGCGGTGTCGGGGTTGAGGAACTTGTACTCGACCGACGAGTCGTAGCGGATGGGCAGCGCGTTCCCCGCGCCGCCGAGGACCGTCCCCATCTTCTCCGGGTCGTTGGTCGGCACCTGCAAGAGGGCGAACACGCTCGAGCGCATGTGCTCGTCGAGCTCGGACAAATAGTTGAAGAGGCGCTTGGCCAGCTTCGCGACGGTGCCGATGGCCGACAGTCCGCGGAGCGGCAGCTGCGACGGCTTGGGCACGCACACACGCAGCGGGATCTCTCCCCACGGGTTCGGGCGCTCCGCCTCGTTGCGGATGACGTGCTTTCCGTTCTCGTCCTTCACGACTTCGTACGTGATGACGCGGTCCGGGTACCAGATGGAGATCCCGTGGACCTTCGTGCACGGCCCGAGCAGCAGGTCAGGCCGCTCGTCCCACCACGTGCCGATCTTCACCGCGCGGAGCACGCCGCGCTCGAACGACCAGTCGTAGATCTGCCCGGGGAACAGCGGCGTGGCGTACGGCATGATCCCGCGCTCCTTCGCGTCCGCGCGCGAGGTCACGGGTTCATCGGTGCGCGGCATGTCGAAGAGCACCGGACACCAGCCGAGGATCTCGGCTCGGAGGTGGATGGTGTCGTGGAGGAGCGTGTCCCACGGGCGCCCCTGACCGTCGGCATTGGCCAAGAACCCCTCGACGACCTCGGTCCCTCGATACGTCGGGGGCCGGCGGTGGAGGTAGCTCAGGCGGATGTCGACGACGGGCTCGACGGGGTTCGGGTAGTGCGCCATCGCCGCCCGGCGCGCGAACTTCGCCAGGTCCTCGCGTGGGAACCGGTCGAGGTAGGTGTCGATGTCGCCTTCGTCGCCCGCATCGTCGGCCCACGCTCGCCCCTGGTAGATGGCGCTGCCAGGGCCCCAGAAGCCCGAGAGCGGCTGGCGCACCTTCCCCTGGAACCCGCCGGTGCCGGCGTACGCGTCGAGGAGAAACTTCTCCCAAGCGAGGTCCCCCTCGTACCCGTCGCGCTTGCTGACGAGGGCCTTGATCAGTTCTTCGGGGTCCACGGGCCCACGCTCGGGCGAACGCCGCGAAGCCGTCTAGGGTCAGGCCCGCTGGACGCCCTGCACGATGAGCCACCACTCGAGCGCCACGAGGACGCTGGTCCGCGCCACCAGAACCAGCGCCTCGGACCTGCCCTGATAGGTCATCGTGAAGCGATCGACCTCCCAGAGGCCGTCCTGCGGCGCCGTCTCGACCGTCGCAGTCATCGTCCCCTCATGCATCGGTCGAGCGCTTCGTCGGTGTCCTGTGCGCGGTGGACGTAGGCGGACCGCCATCGGTCACCGTGCCGCACGAACAGCCGCGCCGCTGGGCAGTGAGGCTGCGGGCCATGCAGGACCACCTCTGCGTCGACCTGGCGCATCGCGAGGCGCTCTTCGATGTCGTGGACGTCCACTGGAGCGTGGCTCCACTTCGCGCGCGTCGAGGCGATCGCCACCTCGACGGTCATCCCGAGAGCGCCCCCACACGCAGCGGGCGCGGCGACCACACCTTCGGGTCGTGCACGGACAGCGTCATCGCGTCCATGCGATCGGGGCTGCGCCCGATGCGCTCCTTCAGAGCGTCCTTCTCCTCGACCTGGACGCGCCCGAGCTTGTCGAACTTGTATCGCACCGCGAGGAGCTCGCTGCGAAGCTCCCGGTCGGGCGGGAGCATCGCCGTCTCGGTCCACTCGGCCGCAGCGAAGTGCACCTCGGCGCGGAGGTTCACGTAGCCGGGGTCACCGTCGCTCGGCTCCTGCGTCGGGGACGAGCTGCCGTTGACGGGCACCACCTCGATCTCGGGCGCGCTGGCCTTCAGCTGGTCGTAGACGCCCGCGCCGATTCCGATCACGTCGACCTTCACCCGAGGCTTGGGCCCGCGCGAGCGCTCGGTCGGCGTGCGAAGGTCGTTGATGACCTTGCGGGCCCAGCCCGCCACCTGGATCGAGTCCTGGCCGCCCGTCGCGGTCGGTGCGTAGCCGTACGGCCCGCGACGGGGAAAGACGACGTTCGAGTCATCGCCGAAGCGCGCGCAGTCGAGGCCCACCTCGAGGCGCTTCGTCAGGTGGACCTCGGGGCAGACGGGGACCCACCGGCGAATCGCGGCCTCGACGGCGGCGAGGCCGAACACCGAGTGCGAGGCCTGCGCAGGGAAGTCGCCGCGCACGCGGTAGCCGTAGATCGGATGGGTCTCGTGCGGGTGCCACTGCTTGCGCTTGCGCTCGACCCAGTCCTTCGTCGCCACGCCGGGGATCGGGGCGCCCAGGCCTCGCGCGTTGGGCGTGCGCTCGGAGTTGAGGTGGTGGAGCTTGTAGGCGTCCGACTCCTCGTGATGCGAGCGGAAGAAGAACCCCTCGGTGCGGGTCGGGTTGCCGTAGCAGTGCTTCTGCGCGCCGCCCGCCCTGTTGCCCTCGATGGCCTCGTCGATCGCGTCGTCGATGCCCGCGGCCTCGTCGAGGAGGTACACGACGCGCGCACCGGAGATGCCGCTGAAGCGGTCCGGGTCGTCGGTCGAGAAGCCCCACACCTCGCGGTCCTGGTCGCCGCGTAGACCGCGGTCGGGACGCTCGTTGAGCTTGCCGCCGAGGTCGTACCCGCGCTTCTTCGCGCGTCGGTAGAGGATCCCGACCTCGCGCCAGATCACCTCCTCGATCTGGCGCCACGTGGGCGCGGTGAGGATGACGCGCACGCCGGGGAACAGGCAGTAGTTCCAGAGCGCGATGACGGCAGCATCTGTCGACTTACCGGTCTTGTGGCCGCTCCGCGTCGAGCTCGTGAGGTCGAACGCGTTGGAGCGCAGCACGCTCGCCTGCGAGTCGAACCCGTCGTCGTCCACCCATGGATCGATGCCGAGCACGTCGTGGGCGAACTCGACGGGATCAGACCTCCAGCGGTCGATGGTTCTGAGTACCGCCTCGCTCACGGCCCGAAGTCGCACCCTTCCGCACGAGAGCGACGGCTCACACGCGTCCCCAGCTCCCGCACGAGCACGACGGCCTGCGCGAGGATCAGGTTGGTGCTCTCGGCCTCGCGCGAGTCGGCACCGCTCAGAGCCAGCTCGTATCCCTCGCACTCGGCGGCGTGCTCCGCTTCGATGGTGGCGAGCCTCCGCTCGAGTTCGGCCGCGCCGTCGACCGCCGCCTTGGCGGAAGCGAGCTGCGCCTCGAGCTCGCGGATGGCGGCGTACCTGTCGGCGAGCAGCTGGCGAGCGGCGGCGAGGTCGGCCTCCACGCGCGACTCCGCGTGGAGCTTCTGCATCGCGGCTATCTGCGCCCGCAGCGCATCGATGGTGTGGCGCTCCTGGCGCTCCACCCGGGCCTCCTGGCGCTCGACCGCGTCCTTCGGGCCTCGGGACGACGCGTTGACGGCCTCGATGATCCCATGGAGTTCGGTGATCTTGGCATCGCGCTCGACGATGAGCGCGCGGAGGTCGTCGCCGTCGAGTTCGTCGATGCCAAGCCCAGTGCGACCGCCAGGATCAGCGAGCACCTGCGCCGCGGGCCCCTCGACGGGATACGCGCCCGTCCAATCGCGGATGCGGCCGAATAGGCTGGCTGGTCCGTGCCGACGCACGTGCGCGACGACGAGATCTTCGAGCGTCGCGCATGGCTCGAGGGTGAGCTCGTGCTCTTCGAGGCCCTTCTCGTCGAAGCGCTCGACGAGCACCTCGAGGAACGCTTTCGCCTGCGCCGCCTCCGGCGTCGGTTCGAAGCGCGCGACGGCGTTCAGCACGCTCCTCATGCCGCGCACCACGGCCCGGTTGATGACGACGCGCTTCATGCTGCCCCCCGGGCGACGCCGGCGTCGACGAGCAGCACGTGGCGGCCGTTGGGCGACATGCCCGCGTCCTCGACCGCGAAGCCCAGCACGCGCAGCCAGTCGATCGCGCTCTTGGACTCGACCTCGGCAAGCTCCTCCATCGCATCAAGGTGGAGGCAAGGAATGACGGTCTTGAGGCTTGCCCACATGGCGCGCGGGAGCGGACGCCGGTCGCGCTCCACCTCGCCCACGAACACATGGTCCACGCCGCCGCCCACTGCGGCATCGAGGGCGGTGGCTACGTCGCGCAGACTGAGCCACGCTGCGAGGCGGCAAGCGCGGACGTACTGCCCGACCGTGGTGGCCGTGGCGGCGCCATCCAGCCGAGCGTCCTTCGTGAAGAGCTCGCGTCGCAGGTTGGCCATGTTCGCCACGCAGTAGCGGCAGGTGCCCACGCCTCCGCAGTCACACCCCCCGGCGGCGTCCTCGGCCCCTGGTCGCGGGGGCTCCGACTTGGGACGCCCCGTCCTCTTCAAGCGCTCAGGTGAGTAGCCCTTGGCGATGGTCAGCGCCTCCTCCTCGGTCCAGCCGCGGGCGAGACGGTGGGCGATGGCGGCCCCGGTCAGTCCGAGCTCCTCTCCCCACCCCGTGAGGTTGTCGGTGCGGCCGTTGAGCGTGATGCGCCTCTCGGCGCCGTTCCTTCGATTGGGTGACACGGGCTTCTCCTTCGGTCGTGGTGGTGGGCGGATCGCTGGCCTTGCCAACGTGGAGGTGACGCGCGCGGCTGCAGTGCGTGCTCGCATCTCGATGAGCACCGAGCGGCCAGCCCGGAGCGACGGTGACGGTTCTGTGGGGACGGGCGTCGAGAGCGCCGGGCGCTCGGTGATGGCCGCCCCATCGGGCCAGGTCTCCGGCCGCTCACCTCGGGCGTGGGCCTCGCCGACGACGCAGCCCCGGCACTCGCCCGCGGTCGGCCGTTGCACGCCTGGGGAGCCGGCGAGCGGGGACACCTCGAGGTGTCTCTTCGCGCAGCTCGAGCGGGTGAGGGTGCACCTCAGCGGGAGGCACCGGAACAGGTCGAGCCCGTTCACGACTTCGCCTTCCACTTCAGCGTCGACTCCGCGATGAGTGCCTTGCACACCGGGCACCGGACGTAGTTCCCCTCGCGTTGGTCACCCTCGACGTCGGCCCGCGTGTACTCGACCTCGGACCTGCAGTCGCGACACGTGTTGCGGGCCACGAACACGGGGAGCGCCCCCTTCTTGATCACCTTCGCCATCACCCCACCGCCTTCGCCGCTGTCGCTTCCGCCGACCGCCGCTCGTCCAGCTCGTCGATGAGCTCCACGAGCGTCTTCACGTTGCCCGTGTGCTCGACCTTCTTGACGTAGTCCCCCTTCAGCTTGCCGACCTCGGCGATCGCCGCGATGCGGTCGCGCGCGCTCGCGGGCGCCTCGACGCTCGACCCGTCCTTCAGCACGTGGGTCACCGGGTCGCCGTTCGCGATCCGCGAGAGCATCTCGAGCCGGGCCTGGAGGTCGAGCACCGTCGAGGTCGTGCTCTTGGCCCTCAGCATCGCGAGGTGCGCCTGGATGTCCGGCCGAAGCTGCAGGCGGCTCGCCGTCTCGGTCAGCGTCTTGTCGTTGCCGAGGAACCCCGCCGCCTTCGCCGCGTCGAGGCCACGCTCCCCCCGAGCGATGCCCTCTGCGAACAGTCGGTGCCGGTCCGAGATCCCCCGCGCGCGCGAGGCCGATTGTTGCGGGGGCTTGGAGCCCTTCCCACGCCCCGGGCCGATGCCTTTTACGAACCGGCCGCGAGAACGCTTCTCGACACCCGCACCCACATCGCTTGTGGAAGTTGTTGAGGTTTCACCCTGTCGATCGGGAGAATGTTGGTGGCTTCGGTCGGTGTGTGGCATGTCTCTCTCTCGGTCTCGGTACTCTGATCAGGTTCGTTGGGGTCCCGGCCGGCGAAGGCGCCGCACCGAGCTGACGAGCTCGTCGACGTCGCCCGCGGCCAAGACGGCCCCGACGGCACGTAGGACCGAGCCCGACCAGCGGAGCGACGTGTCGTCCTCCTCGAGCATCGAGGTGATGCGCTGGCGGTCGGTCTCGCTGACGTGACGGGCCCACCGCTGGGCGCTCGTAGTGTCGACCTCGGCGAGGTGTCCGACCTCGGCCGCTGCGGCGTCGGTGACCCCGAGCACGCGGCCCATCTCGACGGTGGGCTTTCCCATCGTTCGGACGACGGCCTCGAGGTGCTCGCGGTTCATCACCACCCGGAGCAGGCCGGCGAACTCGGCGAAGGCGCGCGTGTCACCTTCGACCGCTTCGGGCTTGCGGTTGCTCCACGGGGAGCGCGCTCGGAGCACGCCGCACTGGATGACCTGGCTGCCCTGCTCGGTGAGGCGGACGAGGGCCCAGGTGCAGCTGGCCGCCTCGACCTCGAGTCCGAGGACCACTCCGCCGGTGGGTGCGCCCTTCATGACGACCTCCGCGGCAGGAGCGTGTAGCGGGCCGTCCGCCCATCGAGGGACAGCTGCATGGTGTCGATGTCGCGGCCGGCGATGGGGCCGATGGCGGCTCGCTCCTCTTCGACGCCGACGGCCGAGATGCGGGCCATGGGCCGGTCGGGCTCGAGGTAGAGCTCGGCGACGGTGGGCCTGGACGGCGGGGTCGGCGGAAGCGCGCGACGCGTGTACGGCGCGGGCTTGGGCCGCTGGACCTGGCGGCTCACTTCGCACCCGCCGCGTGAGCGAGGATGCGGTCGGCCTCGGGGACCCACCCGCCCTGGTCGGACCAAACCGCGCGCCCACCGGCGACGAGGTGCACGGGCTCGGACGGGGTCGGGACGCGCCGGAACCAGCCGAGGTCCTTCGTGGGGACACCAGCGAGGAGCGCGCGCTCGAGCGCGGCGTGGAGCGGCCCATCGACCTCGGACAGCGCGCGGAGGGCGGTGGCGTCGAGCTTGGTCATTCGTCACCGCCGTCGCGGCGGCGCGATGCGCCGAGGTCCTCGTGGAACACGCCGATGTCGCGGAGGCGGTCGATCATGCGGCGGTCGAAGCGCGCGTCGAAGTCGGCGCGAGCGAGGTTGCCGATGAGGACCGTCTTGCGGTCGTTGTTCATGCGGTCGTCCACGATCTCGAGCAGCGCCATGCGGGCGCGCTCCTGGTCCTGCGGCGAGACCGCGGTTCCGAGCTCGTCGACGATGAGGGTCGCGCAGCGGATGGCCGCGTCCCATTCGCGGTCGTGCCGGTAGCTGCCGAGCCACTTCGCGAGCACGCGCTCTCGCACGTACACGACGCCGGGGCGCCCGCGCTCCATCCGGGGGAACGCCACGCACGCCGCTGCGGTGGTCTTGCCGCGGCCGAGGTCGCCCGTGAGGACCAGGATGCGGCGCGGCCCGAGCCCGAAGCGGCGCGCCACGGAGGTGATCTCCCAGTCCGCGAAGCCGCCGACGCCGCGGTCCTCGAGGACCTTGAAAGCCGAGTCCATCAGCGGCACCCCGGCCTTCCGAAGGCGCATGACCCGCCCCTTCCGCAGAGCGCGGTCGTAGGCCGCCTGGCCAGCGACCTGGTCGGCCTCGTAGGCCGCGATGACTGCGGGGTCCTTCACGAGGACCCCGCGCACCTTCGAGAGCACGTCGTCGAGCACCGAGTTCAGTCGATCCACGTCAGCCTCCCATCGCTTCGAGCTGGGCCTTCTCGGCCGGTGTCAGGGGGCTGCGGTCAGCCTCCGGGATGAGTTCGTGAGCGGGCTTGCTCGGCGGTCCGCCCGTGCTCGGTCGCGTGCTCGAAGCCGCGTACTTCGCCGGGTCCTCCGCGATCCACGCCCACGGCACGCGGTGCTTGAGCAGCCGCGCCGTCGAGTAGGCGCCCTCGACGCAGCGCACGGCGGCGACCTCCGGGTCAGGCTGGGACAGGCACCATGCCGCGGTCTCGTCGATGGCCGACCGAGCGGCGCTGTGGCCCTGCCAGAGGTCCCTGAACGCCCCCTCGTACGCCTTGGCGTAGAGCCCGATGAGCCGGGTAGCCATCGACGCCTTCGAGGCGGCGCGCTCGACCAGCGCCTCGCCAGGGTCCACCGGTGCCATGGGCGCCGCCTGAGCCGGGGCGACGACGGGGACCGGTCTCGGATGGACCTCGACGTCCGACGGGACGGGGGGGGCCGGCGCGTCAGCGCCCTCTCCCCCTCTCTCAGAGGTCTTAGGTCTTATGTCTTCTGTCTTCGCGCGAGAGACTCCGTCCGCCGTCTTCGGTTTGTCCTGCCGACGTCCTTCGGACGTCTTGAGGACGTCCGAAGGACGTCCGGCGGACGTCGCTTCGCGCTTGGCCGCTTCCTCCGCCCTCTTCAGGCGCTTCTTCTCGGCGTCGGCCGCCTTTGAGTCGGCCCATTCGGCCGCGGTGATGTTCGAGTCGGCGAACCCGTGGATGGCCGAATCGACCACGAGGTCGTTGGTCTCGAGCTCCGCGAGCGCGGACGCGCGGTCCTTCGGAGAGCACGACGCGGCGACGAGCACGACGGTCGTCGAACTCACCCGGCCATCGGTCTCCTGGTCGATCGCGTAGCTGAGGAGCGAGGCCCAGAGGCCTCGCGCGGCGAGCGAGAGCGGCTCGTAGACCTTCCCCTTGTGCGGCCCGCCGGCCACCTTCGGGTGACGCCAGAGGTCGCCATGAAGGGCCGCGTAGCGTCCCTTCCTCTTGCTGGTGCTCTTCTCGGTGCTCACGGGGCACACCTCGCCAGGATCTCGCCGTTCACCTCGACCACCTCCACCACCACCACGCCGGCCTTGCGGAGCGCGCGCTCGACACGGGACCGGGCTGCCGTCCTCGCCCGCTCCTCGGCGGCTGACCCGCCAGGCCCGCCCATCTCGATCGCCTCGGCGAGGGACTTCGTCCTCAGGCGCATCCGAAGGGCGTCGTAGGAGATCCCCAGCCGTCGAGCCCAGCCGGCCCGGGTGAGGCGTTCGCCCTTGTAGGCGTACCGGCGACCGTCGACTGCAGGGCTCGTCCCACGGTGCATCAGGACGCCGCGCAGCTCGAGCTTGGTGGAGGCGGACTCCGAGGCGCTCGGGGCGGCGCGGCTTGGTGCACCTAGGACCACGAGCTGCTCGCCGTCGGGCCAGGCCGTGGGCGCCTCGCCGCGGGCGTGGGCTGCGCCGACGGGGCACCGATGGCACGCGTCGGCCGCGATGACCTTCGCCCGGAGGCCGCCGCTCACGTCGGGATCGGACCGGCGGTGCTTTGCGGCGCACGCTTCGCGCGAGAGGGTCGCGCTGAGGGGGCGGCAGCGGAAGTGCTCGGTCATCGGCCACCCAAAGGTGAGTAGCCAAAGACGGGCTGCTCCGGCCTCGCCGTGAAGGCGAGGTAGAGGCCGAAGACGCGCCGAAAGCTCGCGCGGTCTAGCTTGACCCCGCGCCCAGCGAGCTTGTCGTAGAGCGCTTCGCGCTCTGAGAACTCGAAGCCGGCGCTCGTGCCGAGAAGCATGTCGACGTAGTGCGGCCCGGGATCAGGCCACGGCGCGCCGGTGAAGAGGTGGGTCACCATACGTCCTCCGAGTAGAGGTCCGGCAGTCCGTGGCTGCGCCCGGGGACGTTGAGAAGCTGGCCCGCGACCTCGGCGATGCGCTTCGCCTCACCACGGTCGACGTAGCGCCCAGCATTGGTCAGGAAGCCGCTCTCGTGCTCGCGGAGGCGTCCGTTGAGACCATCCTTGAAGTGGGCGCTGCACCACGCGTGCACGAGGACGTGGTGGCGGGCGGGGGCGGGCAGCGCCCAGACCTCGCCATTCACGCGGATCGCCGCATGGGTGATTCGCTCGCGCTCAGTCATGACGCAACCTCGGGCAGCGTCGTCTGCACCACCTCGCGCTCGCTTGTCGTCGCACGGATCACGAGCTGCTCGCGTGTGGCCCAGATGCGGTCGGCCGCGCGGCGTGCACGCGCCTCGTCGATGTCGCCCCCAACGAAGAGGCGTGCGAGGCGCCGCGCTGCGACCCCCGTCGTCCCGCACCCGCACACGGGATCGATGACGATGTCCCCGGGCCGCGAGTAGTCCGAGACGATCTCGCTCATGAGGTAGGAGCTCTTGCCGCCGGTGACCTCCGCGTCGTTTGCCACTCCGACCGGCAGTCGGTAGTCGCTGCGCGTCGTGCCCCACCCGGCGAACTCCTTGTTGCGCGGGCGCGCGACGACGAGCCAGGTCGTGCACGAGCTCGGCCCATCCCCGCGGCGGCGCACGGTCTGACCGGGCACCACGACGGGCAACGGGGCGAAGGGGTAGAGGCCGGCCGCCTCGAGCTCCCTCTCCCATGCTCGAGCGAGGATGTGGTCCGTGAGCACGCACCACCACCCGCGAACGAAGGGAGCCCACGTGTCGACGAAGCGCTCGACGTCGAGCGCGCGCCAAGCGGCGTAGGGGAGGAGCGCGCGGTCCACACCATCGGCGTTGGGGCCCGCGTCGTGACCCTTGTGCACGCGCTCGGAGTACGGCGGATCGATGCACATCAGGTCGCCGAACGTGCCGTCGGGTCGGTTGCCGAGCGGGCTGCCCGCCATCCAGCGGTCGAGCAGGTCGAACTGCTGGACCCACGGCGCATGCATCACCGCAGCGTGGTCGGTCGTCATGATGATCGAGGCCGGCTTGCTCATTGCGCCGTTCCCGCCAGGAGGTCCGAGAGCGAGCGCTGGCCACTGACCGCCTGCGCGCTCCTCAGGTGGCCGATCGCCTTGTCGAAATAGGCATCCTTGAGCTCGGCGCCAACGAAGCGTCGCCCAGCCTTCAGCGTCTCGACGCCCTCGCTCCCGATGCCAGCGAAGGGAGAGAAGACGACGTCGCCCGGGTTCGACCAGAGCTTCACGCACCGCTCGATGAGGTCCAGCTGGAGAGGGCAGAGGTGCTTCTCGTCGCGGTCGTCACGCGCGACGGCGACGTTCAGCACGTTGGTCTGGTCGATGTCCATCCACACCGGCGAGGCCCACTCCTGCCACTGCTTGAGCGGGAAGGACTCGGGCGTGTGCGTGACGGGGCTGATCTCCTCGCCCTCCGCGGCCCATCGACGAAAGACGAGCACGTACTCCGCGAGGCCCTGTCGCGAGAACGAACTGTCGGTGCGGAGCTGCTTGTAGAGCAGCCCGTGCGACTTGGTCCTCTGCATCTCGGTGACGGGGCACTTCCACACCGTCACGCGCGAGTGGTACTTCCATCCGGCCGCCTCGTGGATGCGGATCAGCTCGCCCGGGAAGTCGCGGAGGCCCGCGCGACCGTCGCGTCCCTGGTAGTCCACGAGGTCCTTGCAGTGCACCGCGCACAGTCGCCCCGGGCGCGTGATGCGAAGGACCTCTGATGCGAGGAACGCGTAGTTCTGGAGGAACTGGCGATCATCGACCGAGTTGCCCATGTCGCGCTCGCTGTCGCTGTACGTGTAGAGGTTGCTGAACGGCGGCGAGTAGACGCTGAGGCCCACGCTCTTCTCTGGCAGCGCGCGCGCGACCTCGACGCAGTCACCGTTGTAGAGATGCCAGTTCTCGCCGCTCGCCTGATTCAGTACCCGGATGCTCATGCCGCGCTCCTCTCGCTCCTCAGCCACTTCGGGATCGCCATCGGCACCGACGGCGCGTAGGCCACTCGCGGGCTCGACTTCGACTGCGCACGCCGCATCGCGCTCGCCATTCCGGACCGCATCTCGTCGTGCGCGACCTGCTTGGCGTAGAGCGCGTCCCACATCACACGCTCGGTCGAGGCCATCACCACGTACACGTCGACGGGGCGCTTCTGCCCGAATCGATAGGACCGTCGGACCGCCTGGTAGAAGAGCTCGTAGCTCCACGTCGCGCCGCTGAAGACCTGCCGCGCGGCGTGCTGCCAGTTCATGCCCCACCCGAAGACGGATGGCTTTGAAAGCAGTATCCGAGTCTCGCCCGCAGCGAACGCGAGCGACGCGGCTTCCTTCCGCTCGAGCGGGTGCGAGCCGCGAACCTCGACGGCCTCGGGGATGGCCTTCGCGAGCGCCTCCGACTCGTAGTCCGTGTCGCACCAGACGATCCACGTCTCGTCGGGCTCGGCGGCAACCAGCTCTGCGACGCGAGCCACGCGGTCGGCCAGCGTGCGGCGCTTCTCTTTGTGGATGGAGGTGGCCGACGTCTCGACGACGCGGAAGATCGACCCGACCTCCGCGCCTGCGGTGAGGTCCACGTCCACCCAGCTGGGGATCACCCGCAGCGGAGGGAGCACGTAGCCTTCGTCGCTGTGGCCAAGGTCCGACGGGAGCGCGCAGCACACGGCCCACGACGCCACCCAATCCCAGAACGACTCGACCGCGTGGCCCTTCAATCGATACGTGCCGAAGTTCGCCGTGTCGTTGATGAACCAGCGAGTCAGCATGTCCGAGCCCTGCATCACACCCAGGAACTCCGAGTGATTGCCGATCTCCATGTGGTCGTTCGGGGCGGGCATCGCCGTGCACGCGAGCCGGTACTCGACGGGAGCGCAGCGCCGCACGAGCTCGCGCTTCGTCTTGCCCATGAACGCCTTGAGGATCGACGACTCGTCGAGCACGACGCCGCCCATCGACTCCACCGGGAGGTCCTCGAGTCGCTCGTAGTTCGAGATGAGGATCGGCGACGAAGCCAGCGCCACCTCTTCGGCGTTGCGGACGTAGGTGATGCTCACGCCGAGGAGCACACCCTCGGCGATGGTCTGCGTGCTCACCGCGAGCGGGGCGAGGATGAGGACGGGTCGCCCAGTGTGGGCCGCTACCCAGCGCGCCCACTCGACCTGCATGGCAGTCTTGCCCAGCCCGCAACCGGCGAAGATGGCGGCGCGCCCGAGGTTCAGCGCCCACTCGACGATCTCACGCTGGAACGCGAAGAGGCGCTCATGGACGCTGCCGTGCGGCACGGGGCGCGCCTCCACCGAGGTGGTGAGCTTCTCCGCGAGCCACGACTCGTAGGAGGTCATCGCGACACCGGGAGCAGCGGGCCGTTCTTCAAGCGCTCGATCGAGACGCGGTTGAACTTCCGTCGGACCGCCGCGCCGAGGTCCACGTCGGCGCGCGCACAGAGCAGGTCGAGATAGATGACGACGTCGGCTGCCTCGTCGGCAAGATGGTCGACGGTCGTCTCGGGGATTGCGTGGCTGTTCCCGCGCTCGTCTGCGCGGCGGCGGATGTTCTTTACGACGCCTGCCAGCTCTCCCAGCTCGCCCGCCACCGCCGTGAGCCAGTCGGAGAACGACCATGCGTCAACGGGGTGGTAGTGCTCCTCGCACCGGGCGACGTTGGTGGCTCGAAGGTCCGCGAAGCTCAGCGCATCGCGGCGCCCGGAGACGGGCTCGACGAGGGTCGAGTCCGTGGGGTGCCCGGCCTCGCCCTGGACACCGCGTCCAGTCGAGCCCGTCTCCGGATTCCCGAGCAGGCTCAGCTCACGCCTCAGCGCGGCGACCTCGGACTCGAGCTTCGCGGCTCGCTCTTCTGCCATCTCGGCGCGAACTTCGGCGGACGCGAGCTGCACGCTCACATCGCGCATGGCCGCGAGGCGCGGGTCGAGGCTCATTGGACCCTCGCCGGCCCGGGGACCGCGATCACACGCTCGCGCTGCGCCAGCCTGGCGAGCTCGCGGAGAGCGAGGAGCTTGGCGATGGCGACGTCACACGACGACTCGAGCGCCGCGCCCTTGAAGGCGTCTAGATAGCCATCGGACGCACCGTCGAGCGCCTGGGAGACAGCGAGCGACGTGCTGCGCTGGCACTGGGCGATGAGCTCGGGCGGGATCGCGCCGGCCTCGACGTCGACACCCACGCGGAGGACGCAGTAGCCGTCGCCCACGATCCACTGCGCCAGGATCCGACGCGCCTCGTCGGGCAGCATCGATGCGCGGGCCACGTCGAGCGCGCGGCCGTGCTCCGGGTCGCACATCGTAGAGATCAGAGTGGGACTCCCGCCGACCGACGCGGCCACGACAGGTCGCGTGAGCGATGGGTCGGCCGCCTGCGCGGCCAGGAGGGCGTCGGCGAGCACGCACGACGCCTCCGCCCGTCGCAGCTCGAGCTCCTCCTTCGGATCTCGACTGCACCTGCGCTCAGTGATTTTCCCCGTCATCGTCGACACTCCTTCTCGGTTTCAGCGTCACCATCCGTGGGATGCATGCGCACCCAATCCTCTTCCTCGGCCCGCATCGCACGACGCGAGGTCCACACCCCAAGAGCCGCCCACCCAAGCCAGAAGGAGAACAGGCCGACGGCGCAGCAAAGCTCAGCCATGCGCCCCTCCGCCGTCCGAAAGGAGCCACCGCAAGAGAGCGACGCTCGCCTGTTCGTAGAGCGCACGGGCCTCATCAGCGGCGCCCACGGCCTCGCGCGTGTGTCCCGCCTCGATCATCTCGATGGCGAGGGCTCGCATCTCGAGCGCACGGTCGACCCGCCACCGCACGCCGAGCGGCGTCAACAGGCCGGCGAGGAGCGCATCCGCGGCCATGACCCACGCGCAGTCGCGGAGCACACGGGACTCGTCGTCCAGGTCCTCGTCGGGGACCGAGGTCAGATCGCGAGCCAGGGCGACGCGATCGCGAAACCGCCTGAGAGCCAGCTCGCCAGCCATCTACGCGGCCCTCCCGAAGATGCGGGTGAAGCGTCGGCGAGCCTGCGCAGCATCGGCGGCGCCCATCTCGGCAGCGATGTGCTCCACCAGCTCGACAGCCGAGCGCCACGGGCGAGCGCCAGCGGCCGACGGGCATCCGCGTTCGGCCCACCAGCGGCAGAGGGCCTCGGCGCGGCGCGCCTCGGGGGCCGACGTGGCCCGAGCGGTAGCGCTCGATGCGCCGACGACGACTGCGACGAGATACCCGTCGCGGGTGACCGACACGGGCAGCATCACACCGCCTTGCGCTGGGCGCGGGCCTTGCCGAGCAGCAGCTCGTCGGTGGTGACCCCGCACGCCCGGGCGATGGCCGTGATCGTCGACGCCCTCGGAGCGCACTCGGCGCGCTCGATCTTCGAGAGGCTCGACTGCTCGATGCGGGCCTTCTTGGCGAGCTCTACCTGGGTGAGCCGCGCCTTCTTCCGCGCGCTCCTGACCCGAGCTCCAACGGCTGATGCTTCCATGACTGCGGAGCCTAGTCGCTCGCGCCTAGTCGGTCAATAGGATCTTGCGATGTCCTTCGCGCCTATTGAGATTCGCTCAGCGCCATGGCGTGATTCCGTCGTGGCCGACAAGCCGAACGAAGAGGTGGGCCGGCGCCTGAAGGCGTACCGCGAGGCGGCGGGCCTCAAGCAAGACGAGGCGGCTGAGGCCGCGGACATCAAGCCCATCACGCTCTCGCGATACGAGCGCGGCGTCGTGGCGGCCCTGAACACCGACACGCTGAAGAAGCTCGGCCACCTCTACGGCAAGACCGTCGACCAGATCATGGGCGAGACGGCCGCGGGAGGTGTGGAGATCGACGCGCCGCGCTCCCCGTATCCCGAGGTCGAGGCGTTCATCGCTGACGAGGAGCGCGCAGGCCGGCCTATCGACGCGAGCCATCTGACCGAGCTACGGGGCGTCCGGTTCTACCGCGCGACCGTCCTCTCCCCCTACGAAACAGCTGCGTCGTTGCTCGCCAGCCTTCGAGCGCGGGAGCGCGGCAAGGGCGCGCCGAAGCGGCCAGTGAGGTAGCTGTCAGTCGATCCGTCGGCAGGCGTCGATCGCCGCGTGCTGCCCACCCTGGAGGGGATCGCCCATGAGTTGCTCTCGCTCGCGTCCATCGACTGCCCGATCAACGCGATCGATCTGGCGGAGACTCTCGGCGTCGAGGTCTGCTACTCGGACGTAGGGGAGACGCTCCTGATGGGAGAGACGATCTTCGTACCCCGTCGGGTCCGGCTCCGCCGTCTCCACTGGCTCATCGCGCACGAGCTCGGGCACTGGGCAGCTCGAGGTGGCGGGGCTGACAGCGCATGCTGCCGGGTGGCGAACTACCTCGGCGGCGCGCTCCTCCTGCCGCGGTCGACCTTGTGCCGTCAGCTACGCGACGGGTGGGACCTTGAGCGACTGTGCGCCGAACATCCGCACGCGCCCGCACATGCGATCGCCGTCCGCATCGTCCAGCTTCGCGGAGCTCGCGCCGCGGTCTACGACCAAGGCCGGGTGAGCCGACGGTGGGGCGAACCGCTGCGCGACGAGCGCGGAATGGTCGACGAGGCTCTGGCGACGGGGCGCCCCGTGCGCGTCGACGACCTCACTGGGGCGTGGCCCGTGATCGACGGGCCTTGGCGACGAGTGATCGTGCTGGGCGAGGGCCTCTAACGGCGACGCGGTACCACCGCAACCGCCAGCATGGACGGGATGGTGATGTTCCACCCCGCTTCGCTCGTGTATGTGTGCGGCCCAGTGAGGTAGCCGTAGACGCGGACTCGCGAGTTGGCGACCACCGACTCGTCAGGCGGAACGAACGCCTCTACCCACACGGGATCCGACCCGTACGACCCGGTACCAAGGCGCAAGAACGTTCCGCCGTCCGGCAGATCGTGAATCTCGAGGACGCGGCCCGAGAAAACGACGCGATCTCCCACGTGTGAATCGGGGCTACGCTCGAGCATCCCGTAGCTGACGTCCGCCGCCGAGTTCGACCACTGCTCCAGCGTCGATTCGAGCTCCGAACCGTCGAGACCGCGGAGCCCGATGGCCTCGACTCGCATCCCAGCGATGATGCGCTCCCCCTCTGACATCGGGGGCGGAGGAGGCGGCGCCAGGGGCGCGGGTGGCGGCAGAACCGCTGCCGCTGGCGGCTCTGCTGCGATGGTGGGGGCAGTTGCCACCACAGCGCGCATGGTCACCCAGGTCATGACGCAGGCCATCACCACCAGCACCCCGACGGCGGCGCCTGCGACGCCGAGCAAGAAACGTTGAGCGGTCACCGCGTCTCCACGACGATCCGCGCCGTGGTCCAGTGATAGGTCGACCCGCTTCGGTTCGCCGTTCCATCGGCCGACGTCGACACGTTCTCGCTCGCCGACCCGCATGTAGCTCGGACCCTGCCTTCGCCGATGGACACGTCGACGGTTTGGCAATCGAGTTCGTCGGCGTAGTAGTCGTACACGTAGTCTCCGGTGCAGACCGCGCCTGCCGGACAGAGCGAGGAGGGGTCGAGTCCCGAGCGGATCGGACCGCAGACGACTGCGAACGCGCGGACCACCGACGATGGCGGAACGTCCACCGCGACCTCTGCGGACCACAGCGACAAAGACGACGCGTAGCGGCCTCCGGCCGGCATCTCATAGACGTAGTCGTAGACCACCCGCTCCACGCACGGGATCCCTTCGTAGACCATCTGCGCCGACGCATCCGAGTCCGCGTCGCGCAGCGTCTCGCCCACGTCCACCATCGCATCCCCGACCATCGAGACCATCGGCGGCGCACACGCCCAGACCACCGACGCCGCGACTACGCCCACCGCCAAGGTTCGCCTCATGCGTCGATGCTCGCACCCCTCCGAGAGGACGGTCGCGAGAAAAACGCACGTCACGCTCGACTAGTCCTTGACGCCTAGTCGCTCTCGATCCAAGGTCACCTTCGAAAGGTTGGTGGCCATGGAGAACGGAACGACGGTCGATTGGTCTGAGAGGTTCATCGCGCTGGTTCTCGCCGCACGTCCGCACACGTCGCGCGCGGACATCGAGGCGCCGGTCTCCCGCTGGCTGGTGAAGCCCGAGTCGCTCGCGGTCGCAACGTCGTACTGCCTGGCGTCCATCCGCGACCTCGAGAACGTGACGCGTCCCGGTTCGCGGCTCGCCCGTGAGTACGGCTACACGGCGGAGGATCTCGCCACCGCGCGTCGCCGGCTCGCTGGCGAGCGCGCGCTGCTCGCGGCTCTCTACGAGTTCGCGGCGGCGACGATGGTCCAGACCGCGCCGGTGCTCGGCCTCGTCAACCTTCTCGACGAGATCGACCCGGTCGCCGCGTGGGTGGAACTCGAGGACGAGTCGGCGCTGCGTCGTCACGCTGTGGACCTCGCGGTCACCGGGCTCGTCGACGAGATCCTCACGGTCGCAAGCGTCGACGCGATGCTCAGTGTCGGAGGTGCGTCGTGATGGTGCTCGTCCACGTCACCAACGAGGCCCAGCGCTCGATCGAAGCGTGCGCCGACGCGGCCGGGGTGGGCGGAGTGGTCCAGCGCCAGCTGGTCGTCCGCTCTCCCGACGAGCGCCGATGGTGCGTCACGGGGCCCGCGGATGCGCTGGAGATCGTTCAGCGCGGCCTCGAGATGGCCGCGTCAGTCCAGGCGACCTTCGGCCGTCTCCGTGAGGCGTCCCGGCTCTACGGGCTCGCCGCCGAGCTCCAGGAGGCGCTTCGGACGCAGGCGCAGAGGGCCGCATGATCGCGGTCGTCGGCGGCCACGCGGGCAAGGCGCTCGACGCCCTGCGAACCCGGGCGCTCGCCGCGCGCGCTCTGCACCGCGCGCTCCTCGTCGCACCGCGGCCGACCCTCGATGGGTACCTAGAGATCCTCGTGGCCGGCATCCACGCCGAACAGGCCGAGGACGCGCTGGCTCGGGCGGTGTGCTCGTGAGCCACTCGATCGGTCTCTGCGGGTTCTGCGGGCGCCCGCTCGACGGATCTGGCCACCGCACATGCGACTGCGCGCGGAAGCGCGCCCTCGTCTCCACCCTCCACGTCACCGTGGCCCGTGCCGCGTACCTCGCCTCCACCCTTCGGCCGCTGCCCGCGGCCCGCCCCGTCAACCACTACCGGCGCGCGCTTCGAATCGCGTGCGCCCTCGAAAGGACCGCATCATGACCCAGACCCAGACTCAGGAATCCCACACCGGAACCGTCGTCCCGCAGTCGGAGTCGACCGCCATCGCGCAGCGACCGCGCGAGCCGATCTCCGGCACCTACCACGACGCCAAGGCGCTGGACGCAAAACTCAAGGAGGCGGCGCACCGGGCCCACCTGATCTCGCCGTTCACGTCCGCGGGCGCCCTGCCCGAGGGCTTCGGCGTGCGCCTGACCGCGGTGATGGTCGACGTGAAGAACGAGACCTACCCGATTCCGGGGCCGGGTCCGAGCAAGCGCGGGCTCTCGAAGGCTGCGCTCGACAAGCTCGGCCATGCCCTCGGGCTCTCGTGGAATCCGCAGGTGAGCGGGCGCCTCGACGATGGGCGCGACCCTCGGTACTGCCGCTACCGCGCGGTCGGCAGCTACATGGGCGCCGACGGGATCCGCCATGTCGTCTCGGCGGAGAAGGAGATGGACCTTCGAGACGGCTCTCCGACGATCGTCGGGCTGATCGAGAAGGCGAAGTCGAAGGACAAGGACGCGACCGGCCAGATCCGCGAGCTGCGCATGCACATCGTGTCGCACGCCGAAACCAAGGCGCGCCTCCGCGCGATCCGCTCGATGGGCATCCGCACGTCCTATGGCGACGATGAGCTCACGAAGCCGTTCGTCGCCGTCCAGGTGACCTTCACGGGTCACACCAGCGACCCCGCGCTCCGGACCGAGTTCTCGAAGATGATCGCGGCGAACGCTCTCGGCGGCACCGCGCTCTTCTACCCGCCGACGAACGTCCCGATGCTCGAGCGCGAACCCGCGCCGCCCGTCGGAGAGCTCACCGATGGCGACGACGACGATGACCTGCCGCTCCCGGCGTCGACCATCGACCGCGGCGACGACGGGGAGCGCTGGTGATGCGGATCGCGGTCGTCGCCGACTCCCACTTCTCCGAGCGCTCGCGCTTCGAGGAATGCGTCCGCGTCCACGACTTCATCGCGGACGAGATCATCGCTCGCGACGTCGACCTCGTCATCCACACTGGCGACGTGTACGACGCCCGGTCCACCCCCGCCGAGCGCGCCGCCGTCGTCTCGTGGGTACGCCGCGTGGCCGACCGCGCGCCGCTCCTCGTCGTGCGCGGCAACCACGACGCCGTCGGCGACCTGCCGCTGCTCGAGCGCGTGCGCACCCGGCACCAGGTGCGCGTCGAGGAGAGGGTCGGCACTGCCTCCTTCGACACGCGCGCGGGGCGCGTGGTGGTTGGCGTGCTCGCCTGGCCTCAGACCGCCTACCTCGCGAACGCGCTCGGCCACGCGTCCCTCGAGCATACCCAGCTCGCCGCGGGTGACGCGATGCGCTCTGTGATGCGCGGACTCGGCGCGCAGCTCTCCGGGTGGAGCCCGGACACGACGCGGATCTTCGCGGCCCACGCGATGGTGCGCGGATCGATGACCTCGACGGGGCAGCCCCTCGTCGGCTGCGACCTCGAGGTCGGCCTCGACGACATCGCGCTCACCGGCGCCGACGTGGCAGTGCTCGGGCACATCCACAAGCCGCAGTCGTGGGACGTCGACGTCTCGAGCGATGCGCGCTCAGAGGCGTATCGCCAGACAATGCGGGTCATCTACCCGGGCAGCCCGCGCCGGACCGCGTTCGGCGAGGTCGAGTCCAAGGGCTTCCTCGTTCTCACGATCGGCGAGCGCGACGGGCGCGGCATCGCGTCGGTCGACGTCGAGACGGTCGCCACGCCGTGCGCCCCGATGCACCTCGTGACGGGGAACTATCTCGTGGACGAGCAGGCCCCGTACGGTGGCGAGCCGTTCACTGGTCTCGCGCACGATGGCCACCGCATCGAGGTCGCCGGGGCCGAGATCCGCTTCCGCTACCTCGTCGCCGCGGACCGTCGGGAGGCTGCGAAGGTCGACGCCGCGAGGTTCGAGGCGGCGTGGCGAAGCGCTGGCGCCGCGGTCGTGAAGGTCGAAGAGGAGGTCATCGCCCCGCAGCGGGCGCGAGCTCCGGAGATCGCATCGGCCGTCACCGTCGCCGACAAGCTGCGGGCCCTCTATGCGAGGCAGGGGCTCGACGGCGAGCGCGCCGAGCGGCTCATCGCCCGAGCGATGGAGATCGAGCGCGCCGCATAGGATTTGGCCGGGACCGGGCGACCGTCGAGTAGGCCCTCGGGCCGATGGGACGATCCGGAGAACGTAAGTCCAGACGCGAAACCTTGGCGCGTGAACGAGGTGGCACCTCGGAGAGACGGGGATTTCGAGACGGCTCTGTCAGCTGATGCGCAGTCGGCGGGGCACATGGACAGCTGGGTCTCGCGGGCGGGCTTTCAATCCTTTCACCGCACGAACGGGACATGCGACCGAGGTCCGAATCCTCGGCGTCTCAGGGAGAGCGAACATGCGATTCGACGGGATCAAGATTCACAACATGGGGACGTTCGGCGACGTCGATCTCGACCTCGGCGCGCTCCCTGGGATCGTGGCAGTCGTCGGCGAGAACGGCGCGGGCAAGAGCACGCTCCTCGAGCTGCTCGCCGGAGGCGTGACCCGCGAGTGCCCGACGCGAGGTCCGCTCTCGGGGCTCGCTCGAGGCCGCGACTCGTGGGTTGAGACCCGCTGCGCGAGCGGCGGAGAGGCGTACACGATCCGCCACACCGTCGACGCGCTCTCGGGCAAGGGCGAGTCCCTCGTCGTCGGCGCCGACGGGGTCCCGTGCATCCCCGACACGAAGGTGCGCAGCTTCGACGCGTGGGCGTCGAGCCATCTGCCGGCGCCGGAGGTGCTCTACGCGGCGCAGTTCGGGGTGCAGGGTGACGCGGGGTTCCTCGCGCTGAAGCCCAGCGCGCGGAAGGCTGTCCTCCTCCGGCTACTCGGCGTCGAGCGCTTCGAGCGCTACGCCGCGACGTCGGGCGAGCTCCGGCGGGGCGCGCTCGTCGCGGCCGATCGCATCCAGGCCCAGATTGGCGAGATCCAGGGCGACACCGTCGAGCACGCAACGGATCTGCTCGAAGCTTGCCGGACGCGCCTGGCCGAAGCGCAGCTGCGCGCGAGCGACGCTGGCCTGCGCGTGACCGCGACTCGTCAGGCGGCCGCCGCGTTGCGGGCGGAAGAGGCTCGCGTCGCCGAGCTCCACGGGCAGATCGTCCAGCGCAACCTCGCCCGGCGCGACATCGAGAAGCGCATCGAGACCCGGACGACAGAGCAGACCGACCTGCTCGCGCGGCTCGCGAACAATCGGCGCGTCCTCGAAGAGGCGGACGAGATCCGCGCTGCCGCAGCGCGACGAGAGAAGCTCCTCGCCGAGGTGGCAGCGTCCACGGCAGCGGCCGACGCCGCCCAGATCGAGCACCAACGTGCGAGGAACGACGTCGCCCGCGTGAACGCATCGGCGACCGCGGCGGAGGCCCAGCTCGACGCTGCCATCGCACGACGCGGCGTGGCCGTCCGCCGCGTCGCTTCGTTTCGGGAGGCGCGTGCGGCAGCGGCCCGGGCGCCCGAACTGCGCGCCTCCTCCGAAGCGATCGGGAATCGGCTGGCGCAGATCGAGTCGGAGCTTGCGGCGGCCCGCGCGTACCAGGCCGCCGGGGTTGACGCCCGGATCGACCCGCTCTTGCTGGCTCTCCGCGCCATCGCCAGCGGCATCTCTTCCGCCCCCTCCATCGCCCAGGAGACCCTCGACAAGGACGCGGACCACGTCGCACGCATGGAGGCGCTCCCAGGCCGCATCGCCGACCTCGAGGCGTCGCGGCGGACGCACCTCGCCGAGCTCTCGCGGGTCGAGCGTGACTTGGCCTCGGCGGTCGCGGCTGGGAAGCACGTTGCGGCGCAGGGAGACCTCGACTCCGCCGTAGCCGATGCGGAGCGTGAGGTGGAGAGCGTCTCAGCGTTGCTGGCCGCTGCCCGCGCCGAGGTGGCTTCGATCTGCGACAAGCTTGCCGCCTCACACGCGCGACTCGAGGAAGGTCGCCGCGCTCACGAAACGCTGCTCGCGGAGTTGAGGCCGCTCCAGGGCGTGGAGAGTCGCTGCCAGCGCCTTCTCGCTGCCGAGGGTCGGATCGAGGAGCTGCTCCCGCAGGTCGACGCCGCGGCGGCGGAGGTCGCGAAGCTGTGGGCGGAGCTCGGGTCGATGGGCCCTCGCGAGCCCGAGGAACGCCCGCGAATCGACGTCGAGTACGGCGAGAGCCAGGAGCGGGAAGCGCATGCGCAGCATGCCCACGCCGCCGCTGGGGTCGCTGGCGCGGAGTCCCGCGTCGGGGAAGCGGAGCGCCACCATGCCGCGGCGACAGCCTCCGCTGACCGCCGTGAGCAGCTTCGCGCCGAGCTAGCGGTGCAACAGGAACTCGTCGCCGACTACGCGCACCTCCAGGCCGACTTCGGGCGCGAGGGGATCCAGGCCTTCGAGATCGACGCGGCGGGCCCCGAGCTCTCCGCGCTCGCCACGGACCTCCTCCACACCTGCGTCGGCCCACGCTGGACGGTCTGCGTCGACACCCAGCGCCTCGGCGCCGACGGCCGCTTGCTGGAGTCGCTCGAGGTCCGCGTGCTCGACACCGAGGCTGGCCGCGAGGGCCCCGTCGAGACGTTCTCCGGAGGAGAGCGCGTGCTCATCGGCGAGGCCGTCTCGCTCGCGCTCACGATGCTCGCGTGCCGCTCGAGCGGTCAGCGCGACGTGACCATCGTCCGCGACGAGAGCGGGGCGGCGCTCGATGGCGCGAAGGCCCGTGCCTACGTCGAGATGCTTCGTCGCGCCGTCGCCCACATCGGCGCGCGCCAGGTCCTCCTGGTCAGCCACTCCCCCGACGTCGCGGAACTCTGCGACGCCCGTCTCGTCGTGTCCGAAGGAAAGGTGACCGTCCAGTGAGCATCCGAAAGATCAGGCGAAAGAGCGCCGCCGACTACGCGCTGCGGATCCAGAATGACTCGGCGAAGTGGCTGGCGGACCACGTGATCCGGAGTCGCGACTCGCGGTCGTGGCTCGTCTTCCGAAAGAAGGACGGGGCCTTCCGATCCGAGTACTGGTTCGAGGCGATCGTCCTCGCCGGTGGCGAGCTGTACGTGCACGGCGACATCGGCGGCATGCACTTCGCGCACTACGGATCTCACACGCACCCGGAGCAGGTGCTCCGCTGGATGGGTGGGCGGAGTCGCCGAGAGACGGCGGGATACGTCGCCGAGAAGGCCTCGATCGGGATGGGTGGCAAGTCAGACGACTACGTCTGGTCGTACGCCGAAGAGGTCTTCCTCAACGACGCGCTCCACCACATCGAGGAGTACTGCCTCGACGGGGCCACTGGCTACTTCGATCAGGAGGACGTGAACCTCGAGCCGCACGAGCATCTGATCCCCGCGGGTATCCGCGAGGCAGTCGGCAGGATTCTCACCGGCAGAAGCGTCGAAGACGCGCGCGAGTCGCTGGCCGAGGACGGCCGCATCAACGCGATGGACGTCGAGTGGTACCGATGGGGCCGCGTCCCCTCGTCGCGCCTGATCATGGCGCATGAGGCGCTGCGCGCGCTCGTGCGGCTGCTCGGCGCCGAAGAGGCTGGTGCGACCGCGCGCCCCGAGGTGACCAGTGGCTGACGTCCGCAGATACGCGGAGGGCACCGAGGTAGCCCCCGAGAAGTCGCGATCCGAGATCGAGTCGCTGCTTCGTAGTCTGAGCGGCCCCGAGGAGACCGCGCGTCGCAAGCGGTGGGTGGAGAGCGAAGAGCGCCGCCGTTGGCGTGCCCAGCTGCTCCTCATCAAGGCGAAGCTGGAGATGATCGCCACGGGAGAGACGACCGTGGAGCGCGAGTTCCTCGCGGACATGGTCCTCCCTGACGGCGGCACGGTCAGCACGCGGATCGCCGCGTCGCTCGCGGAGACGTACTCGACGGGGATGAGCGTCCCTCTGCTCGGAGCGGGTGGCGCGCATGACTGAGATCCAACCCACGGTTCTCTTCCCGTTCTGCGGCCTGGGAGCTGGCGCGCTCGGATTCATCCGGGCATCGGTGAACGTCGCCGGTGTCGAGGCGTCCTTCCGCTCGCTCGGCGGCATCGACTTCGACGCGAACGCGTGCCGCGACTTCGAGTACCTCACGGGTTCGCCAGCGTGGTGCACCAGCGTCGAGACGATCACTCCCGCCGACCTCCGCGCCCGGTACGGGCCCGCCGCTCCCGACGTCGTCTTCATGAGCCCGCCGTGCAAGGGCAGCTCGCGACTCCTCTCCGCAGAGAAGGCGAAGACGGCGAAGTACCAGGCCATGAATCGGCTCGCGACCGAGTGGACGCGCCGGATGCTGGAGGCGTGGCCCGAGGGGCCCGCGCTCGTCCTCCTCGAGAACGTCCCGGGCCTCCCGACGCGCGCGTCGGCGATGCTCCGCGAGCTCCGCGCGATGCTCCGCAAGGCTGGCTACGTGTTCCACGCGTCCACGCACGACTGCGGCGAGATCGGCGGGCTGGCCCAGCACCGCACTCGCTACCTGCTGGTCGCGCGTCGTCCCGACGTGTGCCCGTCGCTGCTGTACCAGCCGCCGAAGAAGCGCGTGCGCGGCGTGGGCGAGGTCCTCGCCGAGCTACCGATGCCTGCGACCGAGGCCTCGCGCGTGTGGGGCGACCTCCACACCATGCCCGCGCTGTCGTGGCGCAACTGGCTTCGACTGGCTCTGATCCCCGCCGGGGGAGACTGGCGCGACCTTGCCGGCGTCCTCGAAGGAAGGGCGCGCCGCGAGGTGTTCCGGCGTCACGCGGTCCAGCAGTGGAGCGAGCCGATCGACGCGGTGACTGGCCCTGGCGGACACAGCGTCGAGGCCGTCGCCGACCCGCGCGGCGTGGTCATGCGCGAACGGAACTGGAACGGCGGCACCTACGGCGTGGTCCCCTTCGACGCGCCCATCGGCGCCGTCGCGGGCGAAGCGTCGCCGTCGAACGGGCGCTACTCGGTGGCCGACCCGCGAGCTGCGGGTCTGCTCACGGGCGACAGCTGGCACCACGGCGCCCTCGGAGTGCGCCCATGGGATGGGCCAGCGGCAACGGTCACGGGAGGCGACCATCCGAGCAAGGGGCGCTTCGCGGTCGCGGACCCGCGGTACCGCATCGACATCACCTGCGAGGAGCGGCCCGGCGCGCATGGGGTGATGGAGTGGACGGGCTCGAGCGGAGCGATTGTCGGGTCGTCGAAGGTCGACAACCGACCGGTGTCCGTGGGCGATCCTCGCGTCGACGAGCTCCGCGTCCCCGTCGCCTACGACGCGGGCTACGGCGTGCTCCGATGGGATGAGCCCGCTCGCACGGTCGCCGGCACCGCAGCGGCGGGGACGGGCGCCTACGCGGTGGCCGATGGGCGCGACCGCACGTGGCTGCGCGACGTCCGCGTGCTCACCCTCGACGAGGCGATGGCGCTCGACATCGACGCGCGGAAGCCGCCTCCGTTCGTCCCGGTGATCATCGCTGAGGACGGCACGTGGCACCGGCCGCTGACGCTCCTTGAGCTCGCCGCGCTTCAGGGGATCCCCGCGATGGTCGACGGCGAGCCTCTTCGGCTCACCGGGACGCGCACGCAGCGCGCCGAGCACATCGGCAACGCGGTGCCCGTCGGCGCAGGTCTCGCGATCGCCGAGCGGATGCTCGTCGCGCTCGCTGAATCGAAGCTCGGGGCGATGTCGCTCTCGAGCGGCTCGTTCTGGGTGGTGCCTTCGGTGGCCCACCGTGAGGAGGTCGTCTCGTGGAACTCGTGATCGAACAAGAAGCCCTTGCAGACGCTCTCATGCTGCCGATGCGCTGCATCTCGAAGAAGTCCCCGCTTCCCATCTGCACCAAGGTCTCCCTACGCGCAGCCGGCGGCGTGCTCACGGTCGTCGGCACCGACCTCGTCCGACGCGGAGAATCGGCGGTCAAGGACGTGGAGATCCTCTCCCCTGGAGAATGCTGCGTCGAGGCGAGCACCTTCGCGGCGGTCGCACGGAAGATGCCCAAAGGCCCGGTGACTCTGAGGGTCGAGAAGTACGCTCTGACCATCAAGGCGGGGCGGACGAAGTCGACGCTGCCGACGGTCCCGTTCGAGGACTTCCCCCGAGTCAACGAGCTCGAGCGCCCGTCGGAGGGCGCATGGTCGAGCGTAGCGGTCGAAGCGCTGCGCGACGTCCTGGCAGCGCGCTACTGCATGTCCACCGACGAAGCGCGTGCGCACATGGCCGGGATCCACCTCAGCACGTCCGCTGGGATGGTCATCGCCCAGGCGTCCGATGGGCACCGCGGAGCGCGGTTCGAGTCGGACGATCCAGATGCCAAGTTCGGCGCCTTCCTGTTGCCGCTCCTGGCGCTCCACGACGTGCTCGCGATCGTCGAGGCCGCCGCGGGACGTGTCGAGGTCTCGTGCGGCAGCGGCGTCGCCTGGTGGAGAGCCTCGACGTCGGCCGGGGCGCTGACGCTCGTCCACCAGCTCGCGGAGAACCACTTCCCCCCGCTCGACGCGATCATCGCGCAGGCGACAAGGAACGCGCCGCGGGCGACCAAAATCGACCGCGAGGCGACCGCGTCGGCGGTGGGCCGGTGCAAGATCACAACGATGGAGAAGAGCGAGGGGATCGTGCTCACGCTCGAAGGGGATGAGCTACGGCTGCGGAGTGACAGCCCCGACCGCGGGACGACGCAGGACGCGGTCCAGGTCATCGGGACGACCGAGCCCACGACCGAGCCGATCGGTATGAGCGCGACCTACCTGCGGGAGACGCTCGACGCGCACGTCACCGACGAGGTGGACCTCAACACGGGCGACGGCCTCGCCCCCGTCATGGTGAGGTCACCCGGCCGACTGTCCCTCATCATGCCGCAGAGGGGGTAGCCATGGGATTCACCAGCGATGGCCGCATTCCTGAGTACGCCGACCTCGCCTCGCTGAGGCCCGAGCCGTTCGAGGTGCGTGAGACGTCCGCGGGCGCGGTCGTTGTGGACGCGCGTGGAGACCTCGTCGCCACCCTGCACGGCCACGACGCGTACACGGTCGGCCGGTCGATCGTCGGGATCTGGGGCGCTCGGATGGAAGCGAGCGAGCATCCGGACCTGCAGGAGCAGGTTGAGGACCTCGAGCACCGGGTCGACGAGCTCGACGGGATCGAGGACGAGCGGGACGCCTTCGAGCGCGAGCTCGAGGAGGCCAAGACCGACCTCGAGAACGCGCATCGGGCGATCGAGCAAGCCCGAGACGAACTCGTCTCGGGTGCCTCGAAGTCCGACCTGTTCACCAGGCTCAACTCTGCGCTCCCGTTCCGAAGGTCGTTCGCCGGCACGGAGCGAGACCTGAAGCTCAAGGGGCTGGCCGATGGAGGTGGACCGTGAGCGGCCGGGCGATGACGGCCGACGAACTGGCCAGCCTGCGCGCTTGGGCGATGGCAGAGCACCTCACAGACGACCCGTCCGGGGTGGACGATCCCATCGTCGCCCTCCTCGACCACATCGATGCGCTCACCGCGCGAGTAGAGGCGGCTGAGGCCGACCTGCGCGTCTGCCGTAGCACGCGGCGGTTCGAGCTGAGGGAGTTGGGACGACTGCGACCGGAGTCGCACGGTGCCTCCCCGGCACTCGCCGAAGCCCTGGAGGCAGCCGGCGACCAGCGAACCCGCGCCGACACCGCCGAGAAGAAGCTCGAGGCGCTGGAGAGCGTGGCAGCCAATCTCAGCGATACGGCCAAGGCGCTCCGCCGAGAGGTGGAGCAAGGCATCGCGATTCGGCAGTCCACCGAGAGCAAGCTCGCCCGCGCCGACTGTCTCGAAAGCGCCTCGCGGCAGATTCTCCGCGCCGCCCGAGGTGAGCCGTGAACGGCAGAAAGAAGGGCATCGACGAATGCATCGGCCGCGGCTGCGGTGGGCTGCTACGCGGCGTGGGCAGTGAGGTGCACGACGGCGAGCTGGCGTGGTGCGCATCGTGCCGGCGCCAACATACGTTCCACGTCGCCGAGGACGGCGGGCCGGTGGCCGTCACCATCGAGCGCAAGCGCAAGCCCCGCGCCGCCCGAGGTGAGCGGTGAGCGACACCATCGTCCTCGAGGAGCTGCTCGACGCGGCCGAGGTGGCCCGCATCCTGCGCACCACGCGCGCGGCGGTTGGGATGCTGGTCTATCGGGGCAAGCTACCCGTCGCGGGCCGGGGAGCCCGGCGCTCACCCCTCTTCACACGGGCCGACGTGGCGGCCTACGTACAGCGAGACACCCATGGGCAAGCGCGGAAAACGACTGAAGAGGTACCCGGGAGTGCAGGCGCTCCCGGACGGGAGGTGGCTCCTCCGAGCCAAGATGCGCGACCCGAAGGCGCCAAGGGCGATCGAGCTCGAGCGCATCGTCGAAGCCCCGACCGCCAAGGAGGCGGCGAAGCTGCTGATCAAGGCGCGAGAGGAAAGGCTCGCGGAGCGTCAGCCGCGGCGCGACGTGCGAGCCTCGCTGACCGTTTCCGTCGAGCGATGGCTGGCCCTTCGCGGTGACTCCCTTCGCCACTCGACGAAGGCCACCTACCTCCAGTCGCTGGTGCAGTGGTGCGAGCGGTTGGGCGAGCGCTACCTCGACTCGATCGAGCCTCACGAGGTGGCCGAGGTCCTCTCCTCGTGGAGATCTGCAGGTCTGTCCCCCGCGACGTGCAACGGGCGCCTCCGGGTGCTGAGGACGCTCGCGAAGGAGCTGAAGGCCGGACACATCGTCGAGGGCGTCCGCGCGGTGCCGTCCGGCGTGCTTGAGGACGAGGAGGCCGAGGACGAGGGCCGCGGCCTGTCGCTCTCCGAGCTGCGCGCGTACCTCGAGCACGGCCCCGCAGCTGCGGGGCACTCGTGGCCGCTCCTGCACACCCTGGCGCTCACGGGACTGCGCTTCTCAGAGGCGTCCGCCCTCGAGTGGCGGGATATCGACCTCGACGGGCGCTTGCTCCGCGTGCGACGGGGGCAGGTGGACGGGGTGCTCGGGCACCCGAAGGCTCGGGCTTCGCGCCGGACTACAGCGCTCCCCGACGAGCTCGTCGCCGCGCTCCGCGCTCATCGGGCGCGACAGGTCAGCGGGGAGGCCGTTCGATGGGTAATCGACGAACGGAGGGAGGTCGTGTTCCCCGGCGAGCGTGCGCACCGAAGGGGCGCCTCACCGTACCGCAGCGACTCGGCCACAGGCCGCTCGAGCGTGGCGGTGTGCGACGCGGCCGGCTTCGAGCTCGCCGGGCGCCCGCGGCTCCACACGCTGAGGCACACGTTCAACAACGCCCTTCGCCGGGTGGCCCCCGAGCTCATCCGGCAGGCGATGCTCGGTCACGCCGACGCTGAGATCGGCCAGACCTACTCCCACGCGACGCTGCTCGAGATCCGCGACGCGTCTTCAAAGGTGATCAGTCTCTTTCGGACTGGCAGCGATTCATAGAGCGGCGGCGCCGCAGAGGAGAGAACATGGGAGTCGACATCGGAGCGATCAACGGGATGAAGCTGGGCACCACCAACGAAGTTGGCCGGTACCTCTACGCGGCGCCGTGCTACGAAGCGCGCCTCGCGGGTCTCGACGCCGTGCTCGGGATGCCGATGGAGAAGATCGAGGGCGGCGAGGTGCTCGTGTCTGGGGAGTACGCGGGGACCTCGTGGCATAGCTCCTACAGCACCTACAACCGCATGCGGTCGTACCTCGCCCAGTGCGCCCACGGGCAGACGGCCGAGGAGTTCTGGCAGCGTCCCGGGTTCGAGCACGCGCAGGTGCCGTTCGGCGAACTGATCTCGTTCTCGGACTGCGAAGGATGCATCGGACCCGCAGCGTCGGCGCGGCTCGCGAAGCACTTCGCCGACCTCGAGGCGCAGGTCATGGAGCGCGCTGGCATCGTCTGCGGGGGCGAGGTCGAGCGGTTCCTGGACTTCTACTCCACCATGCGGCTGCTGTTCGAGCACGCGTCCGACCGCGGCGCGGTCTTCTTCAGCTGAACACTCCCCCACTTTTCCCCCCACCTCGCGTGTTGCGGGTGGTGATTTGAGGTGACTCGATGATACGGTCAGACCACGAAACCACAGGGAAAGGGCCCAGTTCTCGGAGGCGGCTTCCAGCTTGGGAAGCTGGCGCTCTACCAACTGAGCTAAGCCCGCAGAGCGGCGAACTTGTAGGCGAATCGGTCGCGGCGCGCAAGCTCGGCGGACGCGTCCCCCACTTTCTCCCCCACCTCGTGGCCCTCGTCCTCGCCGTTTGGGCTCTCCCAGCGTGCTCGAGGACCGCGCCCGAGGCGCCGGATTCCGGGGTCGTCGACGCGGGCGGAGACGGCTCGCTGCCGCCGATCCCGAGCTGGATCGAGTGCGACTACCGGCGGGCCCGTGACTTCCCCCCGACGCCGGAGTGCCCATGATCGCCTACACCTCTCGCACGGGGACGGCATCGACGCTCCACGCGTTGCGGGCGGCGGGATGGCGCTTGCTCGTGAGCGCCGCGGCCGACCATCGCCATGAGGGCATGCCCTACGCGATCGACAACGGCGCGTGGGCCTACCACCAGCGCGGCGTGCCGTTCGACGAGAACCGCTTCGCTCGGCTCGTACAGAGCCACGGCGAGCGCGCCGACTGGGTCGTCTGCCCGGACAAGGTTGCCGACGCGCGAGCCACGCTCGAGATGGCCGCCGCGTGGCTCCCGCGGTTGCCGCTCTCAGTCACTCCGAAGGTCCTGATCGCTGTGCAGGACGGCATGACGCCGGCCGACTTGGAGGTCTTGGTGCGGCCCCATTCGCGGATCGGCATCTTCCTCGGCGGCAGCACCGAATGGAAGCTCGCGACCATGACCAGCTGGGGCGCATGGTGCCGCGGGCGGGGGACCTACTACCACGTCGCGCGCGTGAACACGTCGCGGAGGATGCGTCTTGCTCATGACGCGTGGGCGGATTCGGTCGATGGGACGTCGCCGATCCAGTTCCCCACGACACTCCCGAAGCTCGATCGCGCGCGCCGCGCATCCACCCTGTTCCGAGAGGCGGACGCCGCGCCGCCGCGGAACTACGCTGCCGACGCCGAACTCGTCGAGCGCGAGCTCGTGTCCTACCGCGACGACGACGAGGTGACGCTTGAGGCGGGCGCCCTCCGAGAGCTGATCGCTCGAATGGGAGTCAGTCAGAGGCTTGTCCACGCGTCGGAAGGGAGGTCCTGATGTGCACCGTCGATTTCGATCCGCCCGACTGGTACGTCGTCGAGCGCCCGAAGGCGCGCAAGGTCCACGAGTGCGAGGACTGCTCGCGCGGGATCCTTCGCGGCGAGGTCTACACGCAGGCCACCGGATCGTGGGATGGGAGGATCTCCCGCATGCGCCACTGCCCCGAGTGCACCGCGCTCGCCAAGGCCGTCGAGGCGGCCGACTGCTCGTGGGCATGGGGCACGCTGTCCGACGACGCGCACGCCACGCTGGAGGGACACGAGGACGCTGACCCGGTCGCGTACGGGACGGTGGCCGGCCTGCTGTTCGCGCGACGGGAGCGGGCCCTCTGCCGCTGGGAGCGAGGTACCACGTGAACGCGCTCATCAACGCCGATGGAGACCCGCACGAGATCGTTCTGTGGAAGCCGTCGATCTTCGGCCCGACCTACCGCGTGCCGCGCTGGGCGCTCGACCTGCATCGGACGCTCGACCGCGAGGCGCGCATGGCGCTGGCCAGGGCCGAAGCCCTGCCGGCTGGCGTGCCTGGCTGGGCTCGCCGAGAGCGCGCGGAGCGCATCCGGTCGGCCATGGCGGTGATCGACCAGCTGAGGCGCGCGGTGCTGACGGTGGGGATGTGGACGCAGGAGGCCGCGCGCGCTTCGTCAGTCCAGGACGCCGACGGCGTCGGAGGTGGGTCATGACGCTCGACGAGATCGAAGCCGCGTTCCGCGTGGGTTGCTGCTCCGAGGCGCGGCTCGCATCTGAGGGCTGCAAGGTGTGCGGCCCGCAGATGGCAGCGATCGAGGCCGTGCGGGAGATGGCGCGGGAGCGAGACGCCCTCCGCGAATGCGTCCTCAGGACCGGCTCGGCGCTCGGGGCCGGTGCGAGCGACGGGATCGGCATGCTCCCGAAGTACGCCGACGAACTGCGGGCCGACTTGGCCGCTGCCCGTGGTGCCATCTCGGGGCTTGAAGTCGGCATCGAGTACGTCGCCCGCACGGTTCTCGGCGCGGCTCCGGGCGTGGCATTGGAGCACGCTGCCCGCGCCGTGGTGGCCGACCGAGACGAGGCGCGCTCCGAGGTGCGGGCGCTGAGGGAGCAGCGTGACGCCATCCGTGAGGCGCACAGGGTCGAGATCGAGGCCCTCACGGCGCAGCGCGACGACGCCAAGTCCGAGGCCGCGTGGGCAACCGAGCGGGCCAAGGGTGCGGAGGCGGAGCGGGACGCCCTCATCGAGGGCCTCGGCTTCGTCGAAGCGGGGCGCGATGGGCGAGGCAGTGCGCCGATCTACGAGCGCGGGTGCCGCCGTGTGTACGCTGGCGGGCACGACGGCTGGGTGTGTGCGCCGATCTACGAGCGCGGGTGCCGCCGTGTGTACGCTGGCGGGTACGACGGCTGGGTGTGCGCCACCGAGAAAGACGGCGCGCGCTCGACGGTGCACTTCGACGGTCTCGGGCAGGCGCTGGCCTATTCGGTGTCCCGCGACATCGATGCGCTCACCGCGCGAGTAGAGGCGGCGGAGCTGGAGCGGGACGCGCGAGATCTGAGCGGAGAGGTGCTCGCGCGGTGCGACACGGTGCTGAACGGGCCGAACCCCGAGACGCACTGGCGATCCCTGCACGACATCGACGCGCAGGTGGCCGCGACGAAGGCCCGCGCCGAGGCCGCCGAGAAGAAGCTCGAGGTGGCGCAGCAAGCCTTGCGAAACGTGCTCGTGATAGCCGAGGGGATCGACGCGTTCGCAACGCAAATGGAGAAGCTGGAGCGGGAGCTGAAGGACGCGTGGGGCTCCGCGCGGCTGTGGAAGGCCGACCACGACACGCAGAAGGCGCGCGCCGATGCCGTGGCTGAGAAGCTCCAGGCGCTGGTGGACGCAGGTGGCGGAGCGGTCGCATCCGTGGGTGCCGCGATGATCGCGGGCGAGAGGCTTTCGCAGATCGGCAAGTGGGGCCCCGAGCACGACAAAGCGCACGTGCGCGGCGAGCTTGCGATCGCCGCGGCGCAGTTGGCCGCGTTCGGCACGGACGCCTCGGTGACTGACCCTCACGAAACGCTCGCGTGGAACCTCGTCGAGAGAACCCGCGGGGACCGCACGCGGCAACTCGTCGTCGCTGGTGCGCTCATCGCCGCGGAGATCGACCGCGAGGCCGCCCTCCGAATGGCGGATGCGCTCACCTCAGGAGGAGATCGTGGCACTGCGCCGGATACTGGCCCGCCTCCGAGGTGAGCCGTGACGCTGACGGCTACGCGCTGTCGCGGATGGACTTCAGCTCCGCGAATGCACTGGCGAGCTGGTCCGGCGTCATCTTCCTCGCCGACGCGAGGTGGCTCCCATCGGGGCCTTGGTGGGTGTCGAAGAGCGCGAGCAGCGCGTCGATGCGCCTACGAAGCCCGCCGGACGTCTCGTCCTGGATCATCATCACGTGGATGAGGGCGTTGGCCATCTTCTCGGGCGTCGGCTTTCCACGAACCTCGCTCACCGCTGTGTTGGGCTTCTCCCGCACGTCGCTGTACATCCCCGCACCCTACCAGTGACGTTGCGGCTTCGGCATCACCCGCGACAGGTGATGCCACGTCGCGCCGAACTGCTAGGGTCGTCGGATGCCCCAAGATCACAGGGAACCTGGATGGTTCGTCCCCATGGCGAACGACGATGCGCACGCCGCCTTCCTGAAGGGCGCGGTCCTCGACCACATCCGGAAGAACTGCGGCGCCGACATCGTGGAGACGGGATGCGAGGACGTCGCTTGGATTCATGAGGGCTGCGCGTTTCGCGCCCGCGTTGGCGAGTCGCTCGACTTCTACGGCGACGTCGGCCAGGTGTGGTGCATTCTGAAACGCCCGAATCTCTGGTTCGTCGTGACGACCTACCGAGGCGCCGTGCAGGACGGCCCGATCCTCATCGGGCTACCCGCCTCGGAGAGCGCCATCGCGGCCTTGAACGTGCCGAAGCGCCGACGCTGAGAGCAACGGGCCCGGTCCATCGCCGATGCCACGCAGCCAAGGCGCGTTAGCGCTTTCGCTTCGGGGGCGCGAGCTCGTCCCCTTTGGTCGGTGGGGACGGGGCCGGCGTGGGCGTCTCGTTTCGCTTCGCATGCCGGCGCGCGAAGACGCTCATCATCGCCACGAGATCCAGCCCCGCGATGACCCCGCCGACGACGTGGCCCCCAAGAGCCACCGCCACGAGGGAGGCGGCGAGCCCGGCGAGCCCGATGGTCAGACCGAACTGCATCCCGAGTTTGGTGATCGCCATCTCGTCGCGTTGGGCGGTCTCGTCCTGCGTCACGAGCCTGACCTCAAGCGCTCGGCGGTGACGCGTCTCGTCCTGCCAGGACTTGACGATCGCTTCGCGGGTCGCGGGGTCGTACCTCGCCATCATGTCGGGGTGGGGCAGAGGGCCCTCGTAGATCCCGACGTCCGCCCGCACGCGAACGTTGCCGTCCTGATCGCGTTCGCCGGCCATCTTCATCTCAGAAGACGAAACGCCCGGGCTTGAAGCCCGGGCGCCGTGTGTCTTCTTGATGCCGTCGTTCACCGCGCGTGAGATGCGCTCAACGTCGCGCGGCGGAAGTCGGCTCCGACGCGCTCCAGATCGGAGCGCAGCGCATCGGCGGCCTTGATGTTCCTCAGCTCTTGGTGGCGTCGCGAGTCGGTGTGCAGGGACCCTGCGACGTCTATCGACCGGGCGAACCCGTCGACGAACGACACGAAGTGCTTCCTCACCTTTTCCATGTTCATGTTCCTAGGACACTTGTCCTACCACGTTCCTTCGGTCGATTCATCGAAAACCTCACACACCCGAACAGCCGTCCAGGTAGGGGAAGTGCCCGCCAACCGCCGCGGGGGGGGATGGGGAGGGGGACGCAGGCGACCGGCGGGCTCGCGGACCGTAGATCACCCCACGCCGATGCGCACGCGTCCGAGCGGCGTGCCGTCCTCGAGCCTCCACGTCGCCCAAAGAACGCCTCGCGCGCCGAGCCTCACGTCCAGCTCGAGCGCGAGGCCTCGTGGCGTCGCGCGCTCGTCGAGCTCCACGACGACGCGGTCGAGGGAGATGGTCCAAGCGGTCCAGGTCGAGCGGTGCATCACCGAGCATCGGCCGGGCGCGGTATCCGTTGCGCGACGAGCTCCCGACCAGCTACCGCCTCCGACCTGGGACAGGGCTCCCACGCCCCACTGACGCCGACGCCGACCCTGCCGACCTCCCGGATCCCCCGAATGTCGCCGACCGCGGGACGTCAGTGGAGGGCGGCCGGGCGCGGCCTGCAGCTCGGGACGAGGTGGCCAACACCTGAGGCGCCCGCGTCGGAGCGGGCGTAGCCGCCTGGGTGACCGGGGAGCCGCCCGACGAGGCCCCGACGCCATGGCCAGCCTCGATCCCCGCCGAGGCACCTGAACGGGCCTCAGCCGCACCAGCGGACGCAGGCGACGCGGACACCGCGGCCGACGCCGCCGAGCGTACAGCGCGCGGCGCAGCGCCAGCGGCGACCGTCGCGGTCGTCCCCGACGTGCCGGCGCGCACCTCGCGCTTCGCGTTCCCGGCCGACGCCGTCCCGAGGTCCCCGGCTGCCCCCGACCTCACGTCGGTCTTGGTGCCCCCGGCTGCCGCAGCGGATTGAGCGGCGCTCGCCCCGGACCGGGATGCCTTCGGCGCGCTCCCCGCGGTGGCGGCGCCAAGGGCGGCCGAGCTCGCGGAGCGAGCTGCTGCGGGGGCTCCGCCCGCGCTCGAGCTTCCCGTCGAGGCCGTGGCTCCCGACCGCGTCTCGATGATGCCGGAGGACGGCGCGTCGAGCAGCGCGGCGGTAAGGACCTCGTCGAGCGCCGACGACCTCGGCAGGAGCCCCGCGATGGACCTGCGCGCCCGCAGCTGCTTCTTCCGCGCGAGGGTGCCGCGCCAGATCCCCACGGGTCACCCGTTCGCGATCGTCAGGTAGACCTCGGGGATGCCGCTCGAGGTGCTGTCGGCCTCGACGACGAGCCAGAGCGCCGAGGTGTCGTAGAGGATGGGGAGGCCTGCCGCGTCGAGAGCGTCCACGCCGCCGTCGTTCGCGGTCTTCACGCGGTTCGACCAGAGCCGCCTTGCGACCACTACGTTGACGGTCCCGCTCGCTGCGGCCACGCCACCGACCGTCACGCTGTCGATGTGTTGGATGCCCTTGTCGCCCGCCTGGAGCGGCATCGGGATCAGGCGCCGCGTGGTCATGCTCGCGAGCGAGGCGGAGGCCCCCGTGGTCCGCCCCGCGGTGCCAGCCTCGTTCGTGTAGCCGATGGCGATCGTGGCGGCGCTGGCTGCGATGGCGGCGTTGACCTCGATGAAGAGTTCGAGGTCGGTGTAGTCCGCGGCGGGGAGGCGCCCCGAGTAACTCGGCTGTGACGTCAGGTTGAACGTCGTGAGCGCGGCGAGGGAGAACGACCCCGCGTGGAAGAGGCGATCGTAGATCGTGAGCCGAGATGCGACAGACGAACCGAAGTCGACGGCGCCGAGGTAGCCCGTGGCCCCTCCCCCGAACGCGTTGATGAGCGGATGCCCAGCGCCAGCGTCGGTGGGCACGAGACCGTTCGCGGTGTTGCCGACCGCGAGAGAGCCCGCGCCCGGGAGCCCGGCGAGGTCGAGCGTGGTGAACGGCAGCGCGGCGATGGTGGTCGCGGCGGCCGTCTTGATGACCTTGGTCCGCTGCTTCGCGGCGGCGACGTACCCGTCGACGGTCGTGATCGCCATGGCTCAGTCCACCCGGAAGGTGGTGCCGGTGTCGAGCTGCGGGATGGTGCCCTGGACGATCGACATCGGCAGCGCGCGTTGGGCGATGCCCGAGCCCAGCGTCGTCATGTCGACGGTCGCGCCGCCGGAGGTGAGCGCGAGCGTGATGGTGTCGCCATCGGGCGCGGTCTTCACGAAGTACACGACGCCCTCGGAGAGCCCGGTGGGCAGCGTGGAGCCGAGGAGGCTGCGGAAGACGACGCGGTCGTCGACCACGAGGCCGTGGCCCACGATCTTGATCTCGTCGGTGGAGGGGAGCCCCACGAACGGCTTGCTGAACCCGCCCGTGGTGGGCCCGATGATGCCGCGCGCGATGACCTTGCCCGCTCCGGACGAGGCCGTGCCGACCTGGAAGTGCGTTGCCTCGACGGCGGCGCCCGCGTTGGACCGCTGGCCGAAGGCCGCAGTAGCGGCGAGCGCCGTTGCCCCGCCGGACGCTGCCGCGAACCCGGCGCCTCGAGCCAAGGCCACCCGTGCGTACCCGGTGTACGAGACCTCCGCCGTCGTCTGGTCGCTGATCTCGCCGGGGTCGGCGGTATGCAGCGAGAGGTACAGGGACCCCGCCGCCGCGCTCGGCAGAAGGCCCGCCGCATCGCCCACGAGCGTGATGGCCGCGTTGCGGAAGATGTGATCCATCAGCTCGTTTTCGAAGGTGTTGCCGAACGACATGCAGACTCCTCACCAGCCAGCGGCTGAAACCCAGTTCCCCAGCGCATCGAGCTCGCGGCTCGACAGGGAGCCCTCCGCCCAGACCCATGCCCCGAGCACGTCGATCCGCCCCTCGTCGTCGCGGCAGGCGCGGTCGAGGTCCGAGACGAGCCGTCCCGGGCCGTCGTCGAGCTCACCAGCGACGGGAGCGCCCTTCCGCTCGTAGCTGGCGAGGTGTGGAACCACAGAGGCGTCGTCCCAGAGGCCGCGCAGCACCTCGAGCCCAGCGCGCACCCGGGCGGCCTTCGCCGCGCGGAGGTAGGCCTGCCACCCGAGCCAGCCGCGGCCGACGATCGCCTTCCATGGGAACGCTCCGCGCTCGGTCGGCAGGCCGTAGGTCGTGAGGCCGACCATCGTCGCCTCGGTCGCACCATCGACCAACGTCGACCAGGCGGCGACGAGCTCGTCGTGGAGGCCGCGGTAGGGCTCCTCGGCGTCGAGGATGTACCCGCGAAGCGGGAGGCGCTGGGAGAGCGTCAGGAGCTCCTCGGTGACCCGTGCGCCCAGCTTCGCCCGGTCGTGCCCCGGGAGGGCGTACGCGTGCACATCGAGGCCCGCGCCAACGAGCTGCTCGACCACGCGAGCGAACGCCGCCCGCCGCGGGCGCCACCCGTCCGAGGCCTCGGCGCACAACCCAACGTGCTTCGCTCCCGCGCGCTGAAGGCGCTCGACGAGCCGCGACGTGGCTGCGGCGCCAGCGACGCTGTCGCCGCGCTCGCAGTAGATGCCGAGACCTCGGGGGATCGTGGTCACGCCGACTTGGCCGGCGTGATGTCGATGAAGTAGTCCTCGCCCGGCTCGAAGGCGCCGTGCACGGCGGGGTTCGAGATCGTCATCTCGAGGCTCCCGCCGGGGGTCCACTTCGACCACATCTTGTTCTCCTCACCGCTCACGGGGTGGAAGCGCACTCTCTCGAGCGCCTCATCGGATCCGCCGCCCTTCATCTTGGCGACTTCGCTGCAACGGAACTTGGCACGGACGTTCATGGTTCTCTCCTCGGCGCCGCACATCGCGGCGCGTCATCGTTCATCGCGCGGGCTGCGGTCCGAGACGCTGGGTGTCGTCCTCGGCGCGCCGGCTCCGCTCGACGTCCTCCTCGAGCTGCAGACGCGGGATCACGCGCTCGAGGGCGCCGCGGGCGGCCTCGTCGAGCTGCCCCGATGCGAGCAGCCGGCGGAGTGCGGCAGCGTCGCTCATGGGTGGTCGGGCCCCCTCGGAGGCGCAGCGGGGGGGGCCGTGTCCAGGCCACGCACTCGTCGGGCACGCACGCGCTCGAGGTTCTTGTCCCGGATCGCGTCGAGCGACTCCGCGGCGGGGGGCATGGCGTCGAGGCGCCCGCGCGACGCTTCGAGCATGCGGCGAATCTCCGCGGCCTCGTCGGCGTCCGCCTTCTCGATGAGCGCGTCGATGCTCGCGAAGAGCACCTTGGCGGCGACGGTGACGCCTGTCTCGATGAGCGCGTCGAGGCTCATCGCGCACCTCCGACGTCCGCGAGGAGCACGTCGGGGAGTTGAGGCAGCTCCACGCCGACACCACGAAGCGCCGTCGCGAAGGTCCCCCAATCCACGACGAAGCGAAGCCCGGCGGTGACGAGCGCTTCGAGGATCTCCTCTCCGATGCCCGCGAGGTGAGCGACGTCGAGGCTGGATACCCACGACGAGACCGTCAGGCGGAGGCCCTCGTACGCAGCCTCCGCCGGGCGCATGTCCTCGCGCACCTGGAGCACGCACACCTCGTCCTCACACGCCGCGCTTCGCTCCTCTGCGACCTGCACCATCATCCGACGTCCGCCTTCAAGAGCGACCGTCGCGATCGTGGCCGCCCTTGCCTGAGCGAGGAGCGCCCCGCCGCACCCTGGGAGCGCGACGAGAAGGACCGCCCAGAGACCCAACGCGCGGAGCAGCGGCGGCCCGAAGAGCCGCCATGCCGCGAGCGTGCACAGGCCGAACAGCGCGAGGTACCCGATGGCGTCGTGGGCAGCGAAGCCCGCCTCGCTGTCGTCGTCGTCCTCGTCGAGGTCGTCATCGGGGTCGAGGCGGATGGGAGCGCGCTCGACGCGGTTGACCGGCAAGCGCGATGGCGCTCCGCCCTGGCGGAACACGCTCGGTAGCGCGACACCGGTGACGGTCGTGATCACCAGTCCGACTACGTACAGGACCACTTCGCCGCGGTGCGCCTCGGGGATCGCGTAGGTGAGAGCGCTGAGGAACCCGAGCGCTGCCGCGATCACGATGGCGTGGGGGACTTTGAGCGCGTCGAGGCGCTGGAGGAGAGTCGGGTTCTTCTGGTCGGTCATGGTCTACCTCGTTGCTTGCTTGCGGAACTCCGCGAACTGTTGGTTGAGCGCCGCGAGCGAGCGCTCGAGCTCGCCGCAGCGCGCCTCGGCGCGCTGCGCACGGTCGAGCGCGTTGAGCGCCCCGTTGTTCGCCCGCTCGATCTCGACGCGGCACTCCTCGCGGTCATGGGCCCGCGCGACTTCGAGCTCCTCGCGCTCACGAGCCCGCGCGATCTCCAGCTCGGACGCCCGCGCGTTCGCCGCGTGCGCTTCGCTCCGCGCGGCTCTCACTTCGACGCGAAGCTGCTCCGACTCGGTGACCGCCGAGAGGAGGTGCCTGCCGCTCGCCTCCTCGCGCGCCCGGTCCGCCTCCGCGTCGGCCGCCCGGGTGCGCGCCTCAATGAGCCTCGTCTCGGCGATCGCCTTCCGCGCCGCCGCGAGCTTCTCCTCAGCGGCAGCGTGTCGCGGGGCGGCCTCGGCCCGGGCGCGAATCCAGAGCCCGACGGCCGTGATCACGCCCGCCACCGCGAGTAGCAGCGTGGTCAGCGTGCCGCCTGCGAGCTCCCAGGTCATGGCAAGCCTCCACGCACGAGCAGCACCGCGAAGATGCCTTCGGGGAGGGCGTTCACGGCGCCGACTCCAGCGCAGCGAGCCGCGCCTCGATGCTCTTGATCGTGGCCGCGTCGACCTTCACCCACGCGGGTCCGTCGGGGAGGTGGATGCCCTTCGGCGCGATGAGCTGGTCAGCGCCGAGCGCGTGCCCGATGCGCGTCACGAGGAGCGACGCCAGCGAGAGCGAGCGCGCGCGGCAGATGGCCCACACCTGCGACCCGGGGCCGCCGTTGGGCCCGGGTCCGCCGTGAGCGGTGAGCCCGACCTCATGCGCGTCCTCGTTCGCTTGCCACGCGAGCGGCGTGCGGCCATCGCTGAAGCCGACGAACGAGCGCACGCCCGAGGCCCCGGCCGTGCTGCGCACGAGCAGCCGCGAGATCTCGCCAGCGTCCACAACGAGCGGCGCCGACCGCTGCGCCGGTGGGCCAGCCTGTTGCCGCACTACGGCCGCCAGCGTGCCGCCGAGCACGATGCACGAGCCCATCTGCGTAGGAGAGTCGAGCTCGCAATAGCAGCCGACCCACACGCTGCGCGCGGTGTCGCTGAGGTAGCCGCGGCCAGCGCACCCCTCCGCGTGGCAGTCGGTCCACGTCGAGCCGAGGAACGACCGATCGCCGATGCCGCCCCACGACGACACGACGCGCACGCCGCGCCCCGAGCCTTGCGAGTCTTGACCCGAGACGAGCACGCCGTAGCCGTCCGACCCGTACTGCCCGGGCGATGCCTCGCCGCAGTTCTCGATCGTCACGTCGTCGAGCTTCCATCCGTTCGCGTTGCCCACGCCGTTCGCGCCGTCGATGCGGATCCCGTGCTTGCCGCTGTTGAGCAGGTAGCAGCCGCGCATGTTGAACGCGGCCGTGGCCACCACGAGCGCATCGCGAGGCGCGTAGCGGTCGCCCTTGATCGCCATGTCCTCGAGCGCGCACGAGCGCCCCAGATTGTCGATGCGCACCGTCGCGTCGCCCACGAGATGCAGCGTCGAGGCCGCGCCTCGGAACGCGCCGCCCGCCCCGCGGAGTCGGACGCCCACCGACGGCCGTAGGTCTTGGTCGATGCGGTACGTGCCGGGGGGCACGTCCACCACACGCGCGCCCGAGGAAAATGCGTCCTTGCACGCCTGCACGGATGACATCTGGCCGGTGGGGTCTGCGCCGAAGTCGATGATGCTGGTCATGCGTACGCCGCTCCGGTGATGTCTCGGCGCACGGGCGAGCCAGACACCGTGAGAGAAAGTCCGCCGATCGAGTCGACCCACGTGCCTGACCCGTCCCACTGGTCGAAGAGCCCCGCCGCGCCGGAGAACGCGCGCGAGCCGCCGGCCACCACCTGCGCATCCCACGCGGCCACTGCGGTCGAGTCGAGCGCGGAGTCGATCCACGTCACTGAGATCAACTCGAAATCGTCGACCATCGTGGAAGAGCCCTGAATCTGGAATGCTTCGGTGGTCGGCGCCGTGTAGCTCGGGAGCGCGGTGCCCACGCTGGAGAGCGCGCCGTTGAGGTACTGCTCCAGAGTGCCGCCACGGTTCACAGCGACCGACCGGTGAATCAGGTTCTGCGCCGGGGACACGGTGTTCTGCTCCGAGACGTTGCCAGGCACAGCGGAGACCCACGTGGTCGTCAGTCGTTCGGTGGTCCTGT
>LNFD01000193.1 GCA_001464255.1 Actinomycetales bacterium Ga0077552
GCCTTCGCGGGCCCCGGCCAGCACCAGGACGCGGGCGCGAAGATGATCCACATGGCGCCGTACACGACGTCGTCGATCGTCTCGAAGTCGATCGCGCGCGGCGGCGGTCGCGCCGGTTACCGCGGCGAGGTACGGGTCGACGCGAACGCGCACCACTCGGCCAACACCGTGCGCTGCGACGCGCTGCTCGTCGACACGATCTCGCGCTCCGACACCTACCCGGCCATCGACATCCGTGTCGACGACGTGCAGCTCGGGCACGAGGCCACGGTCTCGCGCGTGAGCGAGGAGCAGTTGTTCTACCTGCAGTCGCGCGGCCTGCCCGAAGACGAGGCCATGGCCATGATTGTGCGCGGCTTCATCGAGCCCATCGCGCGCGAGCTGCCCATGGAGTACGCCCTTGAGCTGAACAAGCTCATCGAGATGAGCATGGAAGGCAGCGTCGGCTAGATGAGTTCCACCCCCGTAGCGCACGCACCCACGACCGAGATGCAGCAGCACCCGCACGGCCCGGGTTCGCCCGTGCCCGTGCAGACCCGCAACGAACGCTTCGCCTCCGCCGCCCACGACGACTTCCCGGCCGTCACGGGTCGCGAGCTCGAGTGGAAGCTGACCCCGGTCGAGAAGATCCGCGACCTCATCGACGGCGAGCTCGACGGCTCGGCGTTCCCCGCCGAGGTCTCGAGCGCCCCCGGCGTGACGGTCGAATGGGTCGCGATGGACGACGCTCGCGTCGGCTCGGCGGGGCTCGCGGAAGAGCGCGCCGCGGCCAACGCGTGGTCGAGCGCGCAGCAGGCGCTCACCGTCACCCTGACGAGCGAGGAGGCCGTGGCGGTCACGATCGACCGCGCGGGAGCCGATCGCGCACCCCGGGCAGCGCACACCGTCATCACCGCGGCGCCGAACGCCCGCGGCATCGTCGTCATCGACAACCGCGGCAGCGCGCGCCTCACCGAGAACGTCGAGATCGTGGCGGGCGCGGGAAGCGACCTCACGGTCGTGAGCCTGCAGGAGTGGGACGCCGAATCGGTGCACCTCTCGAGCCAGTTCGCCCGCGTCGACAAGGATGCACGGCTCAAGCACGTCGTCGTCTCGCTCGGCGGCGCGATCGTGCGCGTGAAACCCTCGGTGCACCTCGCCGGATCGGCCGCCGACGGCCAGCTGCTCGGCCTCTACTTCGCCGACTCCGGCCAGCACCTCGAGCAGCGCGTCTACGTGCACCACATCGCGCCGCAGACGATCAGCCGCGTCACCTACAAGGGCGCCCTCAACGGTGCCGGGGCGCGCACGGTCTGGGTCGGTGACGTGCTGATCGGTCGCGACGCCACGGGCACCGACTCGTACGAGCAGAACCGCAACCTCGTGCTGAGCGACGGCACGCGCGCCGACTCCATCCCCAACCTCGAGATCGAGACGGGCGACATCGCCGGGGCCGGCCACGCGAGCGCGACGGGGCGGTTCGACGACGAGCAGCTGTTCTACTTGCGCTCGCGCGGCATCGACGAGCAGGAGGCGCGCCGACTCGTCGTGCTCGGCTTCTTGCTCGAGGTCGTGCAGAAGATCGGTGCGCCCGAGCTCGAGCAGCGGCTCATCGCCGCGATCGAGACCGAGCTCGACGCCGTGGCGGTGGTGTGAGATGACCGCGATCCGCGTCTGCGCGCTCGACGAGCTCAGCCCCGCCTCGGCGAAGAAGGTCGTCGTCGACGGGAAGCCCGTCGCCGTCGTCATGGACTCGGCCGGCGCGGTGCACGCGCTCGGCGACACCTGCACCCACGGCGAGATCTCGCTCAGCGAGGGCTTCGTCGAGGACGACGCCATCGAGTGCTGGGCGCACGGCTCGAAGTTCGCCCTCGACACCGGCAAGCCCCGCAACTTCCCGGCCTACGAGCCGGTGCCCGTGTACGCCGTGACGATCGAGGGCGCCGATGTGCTCGTCGACGTCTCCCAGAACATCGCCGACCCGGCGACCGCCTCCTAAGGAAGAACCGCACAATGGCCACTCTTGAGATCCGCGACCTCCACGTCAGCATCGAGACCGATCAGGGCTCCAAGGAGATCCTCCGCGGCGTGAACCTGACCATCAACTCGGGCGAGACCCACGCCATCATGGGCCCGAACGGCTCGGGCAAGTCGACGCTCGCGTACACGATCGCCGGGCATCCCCGGTACACGGTCGACAGCGGCTCGATCACGCTCGACGGTGCCGACGTGCTCGCGATGAGCATCGACGAGCGCGCGCGCGCCGGGCTCTTCCTGGCGATGCAGTACCCCGTCGAGATCCCCGGCGTCACCGTGTCGAACTTCCTCCGCACCGCCAAGACCGCGCTCGACGGTGAGGCGCCCGCGCTGCGCTCGTGGATCAAGGACCTGCGCGGCTCGATGGAGGCCCTGCGCATGGACTCGTCGTTCGCCGAGCGCAACGTCAACGAGGGCTTCTCGGGCGGCGAGAAGAAGCGCCACGAGATCGTGCAGCTCGAGCTGCTCAAGCCGTCGATCGCCGTGCTCGACGAGACCGACTCGGGCCTCGATGTCGATGCGCTCAAGATCGTCTCGGAGGGCGTCAACCGCGTCAAGGAGAACACCGGCCTTGGTGTGCTGCTCATCACGCACTACACGCGCATCCTGCGGTACATCACGCCCGACTTCGTGCACGTCTTCGTCGACGGCCGCGTCGCCGAGGAGGGCGGCCCCGAGCTGGCGGAACGCTTGGAGAACGAGGGCTACGACCGCTACCTGACCGGCTCGACCGTAGGCTAGGCGCATGCCCACCGCACTCGAGCCGAAGCTCTTCGACCAGGTCGAGGAGGGTCTGAAGGACGTCGTCGACCCCGAGCTCGGGGTCAACATCGTCGACCTCGGCCTCGTCTACGACCTCGCCTGGGACGAGGAGAGCGACGCCCTCATCATCTCCATGACCCTCACCTCGGCCGGCTGCCCGCTGACCGATGTGATCGAGGAGTCGATCGCGAACGCGCTCGACGGCATCGTCGCGCAGTTCCGCATCAACTGGGTGTGGATGCCGCCGTGGGGCCCCGAGCGCATCACCGACGATGGTCGCGACATGATGCGCGCGCTCGGTTTCAGCATCTGAGAAGCGCTACGAGGAAGGGCCCCCGCCAGCCGGCAGGGGCCCTTCCTCGTTCGTGTGCTACTTGCCGCGCTGCGAGCGCTCGGCAGCGGCCCACAGGGCCGGCAGGAGCGCCGCGGCGATCGCGGCCTTGATGAGGCCGCCGATGAGGAACGGGTAGAAGCCCGCGACGAGCACCGACTGCAGGTCGTTCGGCAGGCCGAGCTGGCCGAGGGAGACGGCGAGCCACGGCAGGCCGACGGCGAAGACCACGAGCGAGCCGCCGATGAAGGTGATGATGGGCTTGTACCAGCCACGGTCCCACGCGCGCTCGGCGGCCCAGCCGACGATCGCTGCGGAGGCGATGAAGCCGATGATGTAGCCGCCCGTCGGGCCGAGCAGCACCGACCAGCCCGAGGAGGCGTCGCTGTAGATCGGCAGGCCGATCGCGCCGAGCAGCGCGTAGAGCGAGAGCGAGGCCGCGCCGCGGGCCGCGCCGAGACCGGCACCGACGAGCAGCACCGCGAGGGTCTGACCCGTGATGGGTACCGGCCAGAGCGGTATGGCGACCTGGGCGAGCACGGCGACGAGCGCGGTGCCGGCGACGACGAGGGCGATGTCGCTCGCCCACGTGCGCGTCACGACGCGGTCGACGAGGGTGGGGCGGACGAGGGGAGTGGTGGCGATCGTCACAGCGGGGCTTCCTCACGAGAAGTCGGGTGCGGGGGACAGGGTTAGACTATCGGGCTGGCCCCCCGTCGTCGGGGTGGTCGAATCCCACCAAAGAAACGGACGATCGCTGTGCTCGCTGTGCAAGACCTCGAGATCCGCGTCGGGGCGCGCCTGCTCATGGAGAACGTCACGTTCCGCGTCGACAAGGGCGACAAGGTCGGGCTCGTCGGGCGCAACGGCGCGGGCAAGACCACGATGACCCGCGCGCTCGCGGGCGAGGGCCAGCCCACCGGCGGCACGATCACGCGCACGGGCGAGATCGGCTACCTTCCGCAAGACCCGCGCGCGGGCGACCCCGAGCAGCTCGCGCGCACGCGCATCCTCGACGCCCGCGGCCTCGGCCAGATCGTCATCGACATGGAGCGCGCGACGATCGACATGGGCAGCAGCGACCCCGCCGTGGCCGAGAAGGCCATGGCTGCGTACGGTCGGCTCACCGACCGGTTCCACGCGCTCGGGGGCTACGCCGCCGAGGCCGAGGCCGCCGCGATCGCGAGCAACCTGAGCCTTCCCGACCGCATCCTCGGCCAGCCGCTCAGCACGCTCTCGGGCGGCCAGCGGCGCCGCATCGAGCTCGCCCGCATCCTGTTCAGCGATGCCGAGACGATGATCCTCGACGAGCCGACGAACCACCTCGACGCCGACTCGGTCGTCTGGTTGCGCGACTTCCTCAAGGCCTACCAGGGCGGCTTCATCGTCATCAGCCACGACGTGCACCTCGTGGAGGAGACCGTTAACCGCGTGTTCTACCTCGATGCCAACCGAACCGTCATCGACATCTACAACATGGGCTGGAAGAACTACCTTCGCCAGCGCGAGGCCGACGAGGAGCGCCGCAAGAAGGAGCGCGTCAACGTCGAGAAGAAGGCGACCTCGTTGCAGCTGCAGGCGGCGCGCTTCGGGGCCAAGGCCTCGAAGGCGGCCGCGGCCCACCAGATGGTGGCGCGGGCCGAGCGGATGCTGGCGGGGCTCGACGAGGTGCGTGCCGTCGATCGCGTTGCCAAGCTGCGCTTCCCCGAACCGGCCCCCGTCGGCAAGACGCCGCTGCAGGCGCACAACCTGTCGAAGAGCTACGGCTCGCTCGAGATCTTCACGGCTGTCGACCTCGCGGTCGATCGCGGCTCGCGCGTGGTCATCCTGGGCCTCAACGGCGCCGGGAAGACGACGCTGCTGCGCATCCTCG
>LNFD01000194.1 GCA_001464255.1 Actinomycetales bacterium Ga0077552
GCTTCCCGACGGCGGCACCGGCACCTTCTACGGCGGCGACTTCGGCGAGCCCGTGCACGACGGCAACTTCGTCATCGACGGCCTCGTCGCCGCCGACCGCACGCCGCGCGCACAGCTCGCCGACCTCGCGGCCGTCTTCGCCCCGGTCGTGCTCGACGTGGATGCCGAGGCCGGGGTGCTGCGCCTGCGCAGCCGCCTCGACCACACCGACACGAGTCGCTACCAGCTGAGCTGGCGCGTCGCCTCGGCGGAGTCGTCGCTCGATGCCGACGGGGTGGACGACGACGGTGTCACGCAAGGTCGCGCGGGCGTGTTCGCCCACGCGCCGGTGCCGCCGCGCGGCACCGCCGAGATCCCCCTGCCACCCCCGCTGCTCGCGCATGTGCGAACGCCGGGGCTCGTCGTGACGGTCGAGGCGAGCGAGCTCGACCCCGCGGGTCGTCGCGCGCGCGCAGGTGGTGACCGTGGGGGCCGAGGTTCGGCCGGCCGCGCTGCCGCCGGCGGGCATCCTGCCGCTGGACGCGCTGCACCTCGACGAGGCGACGGGCGCGGTGATCGCGATCGGTGACCAGCCGGTCGAGGCCTGGCGGCTCGAACTGTGGCGCGCGCCGATAGACAACGACTTCGGAGTCGGGTGGGACAAGCCCGACTCGCGCCCCGACGCCGAGACGTGGGCGGCCCTCGGGCTCGACCGCCTCGTCTCGCGGCTCGTCTCGCTCACGCGCTCGCCCGACCGCGTCGAGGTCGTCACGCGCATCGGCGCCGCGGCGACGGATGCGGGGGTCACCGCCCGCTGGACCTGGACGGCCGAGACGAGCGGGCTCGCCCTCGCGCTCGAGGTCGTGCCAGAGGGCGGGGCCGACGCGGAGTGGGCGCGGGTGGGCGTCTCGTTCGCCCTGCCCGGTCTCGCGCATGACGTGCGCTGGTTCGGCCGCGGCCCCGGCCCGGCCTACCCCGACACGGGCCAGGCGGCCCACGTCGGCTGGTTCACGCGCTCGCTCGACGCGCTGCAGGAGCGCACGGTGCGGCCGCAGGAGTCGGGCGCGCGCGCCGACGTGCACTGGGCGCGCCTCGCACTGCCGGAGGGGCGGGCCCTCGAGCTGGCGACTCCCGACGCGGTGGCGCTCACCGTGCGGCCCTGGTCGACCGAGACGCTCGCCGCGACGACCCACGACCACCTGCTGCGCGGCGACGGCCGCACGCACGTCGTGCTCGACCTCGCCCAGCACGGCGTCGGTTCGGGCGCGTGCGGGCCCGGCGTGCTGCCCGACTACCGGCTGACCGCGCGCACCGTGCGCGGCAGCATCCGGTTCACCCTCGATCAGGAGGCCTCATGACCGCACCGCACACGATCGACACCGGCGTCGACGGCATCACCGTCACGCTCGAGCCGACCGAGCGCTTCACCTTCGGCAGCTTCGTCGACTGCAACATGGCCACGGCCTGGGTCGGCGACCGCTTCCGCATCTTCCCGGGCAAGTACGGGGAGGACCCGGTGTGGGGTCAGGCGAACGAGCTCAAGCACGCCGACGGGGCGACCGTGGCCGAAGCGTTCTCGCGCCGGCCGGAGGAGTTCGTCGAGCCGGCGATGCCGCCGAACACCCCGCCGGGCACGCCGGGGCTGCACGGTGCCGTGTGGTTCGAGACGGTGTACCAAGACCCCTCCGACGCATCCGGTCGCACGCTCTACGCGCTGTACCACAACGAGAACTACCCCGAGACGCTGCCCTTCGACCCGGCGACGGGCGAGGGGCTGCGCGCCGACGACTGGCCGCCCGGGCTCACGGGCCCCGAGTCGGTGCAGGCGGTGCCGCGCATCGGCATCATGCACTCGACCGACGGCGGGCTCAGCTGGAGCAACCGCGGCATCCTGCTGGAGGACCGCGATGATCGCATGATTCGGCTGCCCGTCAACCGCAACAACTGCTTCCCGGGCGGGGTCGGCGACCCGAGCGCCGTCGCCTCGGGCGATCACCTGTACGTCTTCTTCGGCGAGTACGCCTACCCCGAAGCATGGGATGCCCGCACGTGGTCGCGCGAGACCGAGGCCGCGGCGCAGTGCGTGAGCGTGGCGCGCGTGCCGCTCGCCGCGCTCGACGAGCCCACGGGTTCCGCGCAGCGGTGGAGCGGCACCGCCTTCGATGCGCCGTGGAACGGGGTCGGGCAGCCGATCGCGAGCCTGCGCATCCCGTTCGCGGAGGGCGGCGGCGCCGTCTCGCAGGGTGACGAGCAGTACTACTGGGGCCCCTCGGTGAGCTGGAACGAGCACCTGCAGGTGTGGGTCATGCTGCTCGGCCGGGTCGACGGCAGCTTCTGGGTGGGCGACAGCCTGTTCCTCTCGATCAACCCGCACCGCGACCTCGGCGAGGGCGACAACGCGCAGCAGTGGTCGACGCCCGTGCGCATCGTGCACCGCCCCGGCCACACGCTCTGGTACCCCTCGCTGCAGCCGACCGATTCGCCGGAGGATCTCGCGGCGAAGCGCACGTGCCTGCGGCTCGGCGCGGAGGCGCGGCTGTTCTTCAAAGACATGACGCAGGAGGAGCACGTGTACATCAGCGACTTCCGGGTGCGGTTCGACCGTGCGGCGGCCTCCTCGTGACGGTCGTGCGGCGCGCCCTCATCACGGGCGGGGCGAGCGGGCTCGGGGCCGCGGCGGCCGAGCGGCTGCGTGCCGACGGCATCGAGGTCGTCACCGTCGACCTGTCGGCGGAGGCGGACCACCAGGTCGACATCGCCGACGACGCGGCCGTGCGGGCGCTCGCCGCCGCGGTCGGCCACGTCGACATCCTCGTCAACTGCGCGGGCATCGTCGGGCCCAACAAGCCGCTCGTCGAGACGACGGCCGACGAGTGGCGGCGCACGATCGACGTGAACCTGCTCGGCACCGTGGCGACCATCCGCGCCTTCGCGCCGGGCATGGTCGCGGCGGGCTGGGGGCGCATCGTCAACCTCGCCTCGATGGCGGGGAAGGACGGCAACCCGAACCTCGCCGCCTACTCGGCGACGAAGGGCGCGGTGATCGCGCTGACGAAGTCGGTGGGCAAGGAGCTCGCGCAGACGGGCGTGCTCGTCAACGTCATTGCGCCCGCCGTCATCGACACCCCTATGAATGCGAAGACCGACCCGGGGGTGCTGCAGTACATCACCGACCTCATCCCCATGAAGCGGGTCGGCCGCGCCGACGAGGTCGCCGAGCTCATCGCCTGGCTCACCTCCGATCGCGTCAGCTTCTCGACCGGCGCGGTCTACGACATCAGCGGCGGCCGCGCCACCTACTGATCCATGCCGAGCGCCTTCCCGAACTTCGGACGGCGAACTTCGGACGGGAAGGACCACACATGAAACTCATGCGCCTCGGCCTTGCGGGCCACGAGCGGCCCGTCGTGCGCGTCGACGAGGGCCACTACGTCGACGTCTCCGACGTCGTGCCCGACTTCGATGAGCGCTTCTTCGGCGCGACGGCGACGGGGGGCGGGATGCTCGGTCTCGAGCGGGTCGTCGCTGAGCGCATCGCGGCCGGCAGCGTGCATCCGTTCGTCGGTGCCGACGGAGCCGTGGAGCGAGTGGGGGCACCGATCGCGCGCCCGCACCAGATCCTGTGCATCGGGCTCAACTACTCCGACCACGCGGCCGAGTCGGGCATCCCAACACCCTCGTCGGGCCCGACGACGATGTGATCATGCCGCGCGGCGCGACGAAGCTCGACTGGGAGGTCGAGCTGGGCATCGTCATCGGCACGCGGACGAGCTACCTCGACTCGCCGGAACAGGCGCGCGACCACATCGCCGGCTACGTCGTCGTGAACGATGTGAGCGAGCGTGCGTTCCAGATCGAGCGCGGCGGCCAGTGGGCAAAGGGCAAGTCGGCCGAGACCTTCAACCCGGCCGGGCCGTGGCTGGCGACGCCCGACGAGCTCGACGACGTCATGCAGCTGGGCATGTGGCTCGACGTCAACGGGCAGCGGCGGCAGACCGGGTCGACGGCGACGATGATCTTCGACCCGTTCGTGATCGTGCACTACCTGAGCCAGT
>LNFD01000195.1 GCA_001464255.1 Actinomycetales bacterium Ga0077552
GGGCCGGTGTCGCGCTCGGTGCTGGATGCCGCGCTCGTGCACGACGTCATCGGCGGGCATGATCCGCGCGATGCCACGAGCATCCCTGACGCATGGCCGTCGATGGCCGCTGCTGCGCGGGCCGGGCAGACGGGTGACGCGCTGCGCGGTGTGCGCGTGGGCGTGGTGAAGCAGCTCGAGGGCGAAGGATTCCAGGCGGGCGTCAAGTCGGTCTACCACGAGACACTCGAGCTGATGGCGGCGGCGGGTGCGGAGATCGTCGAGGTCAGTGCGCCGCACTTCGAGTACGCGGTCGCGGCCTACTACCTGATCCTGCCCGCGGAGGCGTCGAGCAACCTGGCGAAGTTCGACTCGGTGCGGTTCGGGCTGCGGTCAGAGGTGCCGGGCGGGACGGTCGAAGACGTCATGGGGGCGACGCGTGAGGCCGGGTTCGGTCCCGAGGTGAAGCGTCGCATCATCCTGGGCACCTATGCGCTGTCGGCGGGCTACTACGACGCCTACTACGGCAGTGCGCAGAAGGTGCGCACGCTCATTCAGCGCGATTTTGCGGCGTGCTTCGAGCAGGCTGACATCCTGGTGTCGCCGAGTGCGCCGACGACGGCGTTCCGGTTCGGCGAGAAGCTCGCGGATCCGTTGGCGATGTACCTCAACGACGTCACCACGATTCCGGCGAACCTCGCGGGGGTGCCCGGAATGGGCCTGCCGATGGGCCTCGCGCCGGAGGACGGGCTGCCCGTCGGCCTGCAGATCATGGCGCCGGCGCGGCAGGATGCGCGGCTCTACACCGCGGGTGCCGCGATCGAGCAGCTGCTCGAGGCGCAGTGGGGTGGTCCGCTCTGGGCCAAGGCGCCCGACCTGCGGACGGCGTAGCGGGCCCGAGCGTCTCGTGCCCGTGCCCGTGCCCGCGGGGGCGCGGTGGGGACGCTGTGCCGCTCAGCCTGCGCCCGCGGAGGCGAGCGCTCGCTCGCGCTCGATGACGGCGCTCTTACTCGGGGCGGGGATCGGTCTCTGCTCGGGATCGATCGACCGGGGTGGAATCAGCACTAGGTCGCCGGCGAGCCCCGTGACCCGGGCGGGCTCCGGGCGTCGCTCGAACCGCCAGCCGTTGTTGTGCAGCAGCAGGTGATGGTGCCGGCACAGCAGCACGCCGTGGGAGAGGTCGGTCGCCCCGCCCTCTGACCAGGGGACGATGTGGTGCGCTTCCGTCCAGGAGGGTGGGCGGTCGCAGCCGGGGAACCGGCAGCCGCCGTCACGGGCGGCGAGGGCGACTCGCTGACGTCGGGTGTAGAGGCGCGTCTCGCGGCCGAGCGCGACGACATCGCCCCGCGGGTCGATGACGATGGGGATGACGCCAGCGGAGCATCCATGCCGGTCGGCCGTCGCGATGCTCACGGGTTCGGTCTGGCCTTCGATGCGGGCGAGCCCGTGGCCGGTGCGCAGGTCGCGTTCGGCGACGATGACCTGCACGGCGGGGGAGCGCGTGCCGATCACCTCGGTCGGGGCGACCTCGCCGCCGATGCGGATGAGGTCGACGAGGGCGTCGAGCGCGAGCTGCTCGGTCGTGCGGGTGTCGCGCACGATGCGCTCGGCGCGTTCGCGGTCGCCGGGGCTCACGAAGCGCGGGCCACCGCGGCGCGGGGAGGTGGCGGCGTCGACGGCGTCGCGCACGAGGGCGGCCGACTCCGGGTCGAGCAGGCCGCTCAGTCGGGTCATGCCGTCGGACTGGCGGCTGAGGAAGAGGTTTCGGCGGTCGCGCAGCGCCTGCTCGCGCTCGGCGACCTGCTCGGGCTGGCCGTCGAGGTCGAGCAGCGCGCGGGCGTTGCGGGCGCGCACGGCCAGCTGCTCGAGCGTGAGCACGGTCGCCTCGGCGACGAGCTGTGCGGCGGCGGCCCTGAGCTGCGAGGCGGTGACGTTCGCATCGGGCTGGCCGAGCGCTCGGGCGATGGCATCGCCCGCCTCGACGCTCATCCGGGCCTCGGAGACCGCCGCCGCGACCGGGTCGAGCCACGGGGATGCGGGCGCGGTGGGAGGCGCGAGGGCCTCGGGTTCGGTCGAGCCGGTCGAGCCGCCTGTGTCGACTGCGCCGCCTGAGCCGGCTGAGCCGACCGCCCCCGGCATCGACCCCAGCATCGACCCCACGCGCACGAGGGCGGCGGCTTCGCGGGCGCTCGTTCCGGTGAGGTGCTGCACGAGGTGCTGCGGCGTGCGACTGCCCAGGCGCTGGGCGAGCCCGTCGTGCCCGAGCGAGTGGTGCGAGCGCCGCGCGATCTCGTCAGCGAGGACCGCCAGGTTGGTGTCGGTGCGGCGTCGCAGGTCGGCGAGCTCGGACTGCAGGCCGAGCAGCGCGTCATCGGCGAGCGCCCCGACCGCCGCGCCCTCGTACAGTTCGAGCCCCGGCACCGATAGCCCCGGCACCGACAGCGCTGGCACCGCCAACGACGGCACCTCGAACGTCGCGTCGGCGTCAGGAGCGCCGATCGTCGCGATGTTCGATTGAGCCATGCTTGATTCTCTCGCACTCTAGAACTGGTGTACAGGTGCTGAGCAACACTCGTGGAGAAGAACTTGACGGGCGGCCTGTGGAGGAGGGACCGCCGACGCGAGATCCCGCCCACCACCAGCCGAGAACCCCGAGCCCTGCC
>LNFD01000196.1 GCA_001464255.1 Actinomycetales bacterium Ga0077552
TCGTCGCGCCGTTCGTGCAGCTGCGCGATGCGCCAGTACAGGGCTGAATCGAGCGTGATCGCGTCGGTGTGGGCGGCGAGCCTCGGGGCGAGCTCCGCCTCGAGCGCGTTCGTGGCGTCGTTCGAGTCGGCCGAGGCCTTGTTGTAGAACACCCGCAGGGCGCGCGTCAGCAGCTGGCCGCTCGACTCGAGCGGCGCCATGGTGTTCTCGAAGGTGGGCATGTCGCGCCGCCGGGTGATGGTCTGAATCTCGAGGAGCTGCTCGGCCATGCCCTGCTCGATCGCAGGGGCGTAGTGCTCGTCGCTGATCTCGGCGAAGGGCGGCAGCTGGTAGGGGAGGGTGCTCGGGGCGAGGAACGGGTTCGACATGCCTCCACTGTAGGGCCGACGATGCAAAGACCTTTATGCAAACAAATGCTTGCAAAGAAGTGCTTGCAAAGATTTCTTTGCATTGCTACTCTCGTGGGCATGGGAAGCAACCACGACGAGCACGGCGGCCGCACGGCCGACCTCGACGGCCTCAAGGCGCTCGCGCATCCGCTGCGCATGCAGATCATCGAGGCGCTGTCGACGTACGGCGAGCAGACCGCGAGCGGTCTCGCCGAGCGGCTCGGCGAGTCGAGCGGTGCGACGAGCTACCACCTGCGCCAGCTCGAGAAGCACGGCTACGTGCGCGAGATCGAGGGGCGCGGCACCGGCCGCGAGCGGTGGTGGGAGCGCGTGCCCGGCCCCATCCACCTCGGCAGCGCCGAGCTCGACCACAGCGAGGCCGGTCGTGCCGCATCGCGCGTCATCATGCGCGAGTGGCTGCACCACCGCGAGTCGGGTGTGCGCGACATCATCGAGCGCGGCCACGACGTGCTCGCCCCCGAATGGCGCGAGGCGATCGCCCTGCAGTCGGCGAGCGTGCACGTGACGGCCGAGCAGCTCGAGCAGCTCAACGAGCGCGTCTCGACCCTCATTCTCGACTTCGCCCGCGAGCACCGCGGGCAGCGCGTGCCCGGCTCGCGCCCCGTGCACCTGCAGTACTTCGGTTTCCCCGTTCTCGACGGCGTCGAGATCCCCGCCACCACCACCCCCCAGAAAGAGAGCTGATCATGACCACGATCTCGCTCACCGTGTGCGACGCGACTCCGCGCGAGTCGACGCTGCGCCGGCTCGCCCTCGGCGCAGGAATCGCGCTCGTCCGCTGGGCGCACCGTCGCCGGCTCCCGCCCACGCACGAGCAGCAGGCACTGCGCCTCGCCGCCCAGTCGGCGGCCGTGCAGCAGCGCGACAGCCGCCAGCGCTACGGCTTCGTGCAGTAGAGCACCCCGACCCGGCTGCGGTTCGCCGCAGCCCGACAGACCGGCACCCCGCGTTCAGCGACGCGCAGCACCGATGCACCACCGGATGATCCGAGCATCCGCATCGGGTGGGAGATACGCCCCACGCCTCCCGTCGCTCAGCGCGGGGTGTCGCCGTCTTCCGTGACGACCGTGCCGTCGTGCGCGACGCGGATGACCGTGCCGTCGTCGAGCTCGACGACCGGCCGGTTCTCGAGCCAGGTCAGCGTCCAGCGCCAGAGCGTCGTATCGCGGCCGAGCAGTTCTCCCTCGACGGCGCGCACCGCCGCGCGCACCTCGGGGCTCAAGCGGGCGGGCGGCTCGCCGCCGACGGTCCAACGGGTTCCGAGCTGCATGGGTGCTCCTTCGATCGAGGGGGTGGGTGCGAGCAGTGCCGCGCGGGACGGCCGACGATCAGGGGTCGATGAACTGGCGGTGCAGGGCCTCGGTGAGCCCGCGCGCTTCGGCGGCGTCGATTCCGCGGGCGAGCTCGGCCAGCAGTCGGTCGCCGAGGTCGATGGCAGCGATCCCGGCAGCCGTGATCGACACGGCGTTCTCGCGGCGTGAACTCGTCGACGGCTCGACCGTGACGAACCCGAGCGCCGCGGCCTCCTTGAGGCGCCGGCTCACGCTGCTCTTGTCGAGCCCGAGCCCGTCGGCGACGGCCTGCTGGCTGATCGCATCGTCGGGTCGACGCAGCGCGCACAGCACGGCGTAGGTGGCCGCAGAGATCCCGGAGTGCGCTCGCAGCTGAGCGTCGAGTCGGCTCTCGAGGCGGGAGCTGAGGGCCCTCGCGGCGAGCCACAACTCGAGGGCCTCGACGCCATGGTCGTCTGCGAGGGGCACGGCTCCATGCTGGCAGGCATCGGTTGGACAGACAACAGTTGCGCGTGCAACGATAGGGGGCGTCACCATCCCTCGACCCCCGGAGCCCCATGCACGTGCTGCTCGTTCTCGATCATCCCTACGGCCTCGACGCGGGCGGCGACGTGCCGCACCGCCGCAGCCTCGTCGTGGCCATGCTCGACGCCGCGCGCGCGGGGCTCGACCGCGCCGGGCACACGCACGACACCATCGACCTCGCCGAGCTCGATCCGGTGATGACCCCCGACGACCTCGTCGCGTGGCGTCTGCGGGCAGAACCCCGGGCCGATGTCGCGGCTCTGCAGCAGCGGCTCGCTCGCGCCGACCACCTCGTGCTCGCGTTCCCGCTGTGGTGGATGTCGATGCCGGCCCGCACGAAGGGCTTCCTCGACCGCGTGCTCACGCCGGGATTCGCCTTCGACGAGCCCGTGCCGGGCGGGCGGCTGCACCGTCGCCTGCACCGCCTGCAGGGTGTCACGGCGCTCGTGGCGATGACGACGCCGTCGTGGCTCTACAGCGCGTGGTTCGGTGCCCCGGCACGGCGCATCCTCGACCGCGGCACGTTCCGGCTCATCGGCATTCCTCGCGTGCACTGGGTCGCGATCGACCGCTCGTCCCAGCGGGGTGCGGCGTCGCGCCAGCGCGCCCTCGAGCGCGTGCGCCGCCGGTTCGAGGCCCTGCAGCCCCGCGCCGCTCAGTCGGTGCCGGCGCTCGTGTCGAGCTCGTAGGTGACCCAGGTGGTACGGGTGGCGAGCCGGTCGTAGACCCGCTGCGCGCGCTCGTTGTCGGCCGCCGTGATCCAGCGGATCGTGCCGCCCCCGTGTGAGCGCGCGTGCTCGGCGATCGCGTCGAGCAGCGCCGTGCCGGCGCCCGCGCCGCGCGCCTCGGGCGCGGTGTAGAGGTCGTCGAGGAACCAGCCGGGGCCGGCCGTGAAGGTGTCGGGCTGCTCGCGCACCTGCGCGAACCCCACGACCTGGCCGTCGTGCTCGGCGACGAGGCAGAACAGCGGGTGTTCCGCATCCATCAGCCACGCCCACACGCCGTCGAGCACCGCGTCGTCGAAGTCGGTCTCGTAGAAGACCCCGTACGCCGTGAACAGTTCGCGCCAGCGCGCGGCGTCGCTCGCCCCGATCGGTCGTACCGTCACATGGCCCACGCTCAGGCCTCCGGCAGCTCGGCGAGCTCGATCGACACGACCGACACCTCGTCGGCTGGCTCGAACGTCAGCTGCGCGATGCGCCCGACCGCCGCGAGGTCGGCGGCGGCGAGCTCGAGCAGCGAGGGCCCCGCGATCAC
>LNFD01000197.1 GCA_001464255.1 Actinomycetales bacterium Ga0077552
GGGCTGCCGATCGACAGCGCGATGAACACGGCGAGGAAGGGCACGACGATCGCGACCGACCGCCACGGGATGCGCTGCAGGTACGCCCGCGTCGTGGTGATCCCCGAGGGGGCGGCCGGGGCGGGGGCGAGCTGGGTGTCGTTGCTCATGAGGTCACTGGCTCTCGTTCGTGATCGGATCCGCGAAGGCCGCGGTGATGATGTTCTCCTCGGTCATGGCCTCGCCCGAGAATTCGCCGACGATGACGCCGCCGCGCACAACGAGCACGCGGTGCGCGAGGCCGAGCACCTCTTCGACGTCGGAGGAAATGACGAGCACGCCGATTCCCTGCGCGGCCTGCTCGACGATCAGGTCGTAGATGGCGCGCCGGCTGCCGACGTCGACGCCGCGCGTGGGCTCGTCCGCGATGAGCAGCTTGCGGGTGCGCTGCAGCGCCCGCCCGAACAGCACCTTCTGCTGGTTGCCACCGGAGAGGGCGGAGACGTTGCGGCGGTCGTCGCCGGCGACCGTGACGCGATCGAGCATGGTGCGGGATGCCCGGCGCTCGACCGCCGCCGATACCCAGCCGCCCGGCGCGACCTGGCCCATGTTCGACAGCGTGACGTTGTCGCGGATGGGGCGGCCGAGGACGAGCCCCTGCTCCTTGCGCGACTCGGGGATGAGGAAGATGCCGCGCTTGAGCGAGCCCGCGATCGAGTTGGGGGTCGCCGCGCCGTCGACCGAGACGGTGCCGCCGTTGCGCGGCGCGGCACCGAAGACCGCGTGCGCGATCTCGCTGCGGCCCGCGCCGACGAGCCCGGCGAGGCCGACGATCTCGCCTGCGCGCACGTCGAACGACACCCCGTACACGCCGGGAGCGACGAGGTCGCGCACCGAGAGCACGACCTCGCCCTGCGACACGACCTCGGGCTTGTCGGGGAAGACCGAGCCGAGCGTGCGGCCCAGCATCCCCTCGATGAGGCTCGCCTCGGTCTCCTCCGCGGCCGGGGCCGTGCGGATGAGGCGGCCGTCGCGCAGGATCGTGACGGTGTCGGCGAGCTCGAGCACCTCCGAGAGGAAGTGCGAGATGAGCAGCACCGTGTGGCCCGAGGCGGCGAGCTGGCGCACGACGCCGTGCAGCAGCTCGGTGTCGTGGGCCGAGAGCGCCGCCGTCGGCTCGTCCATGATGATGAGGGATGCGCCGCGCGCGAGGGCGCGCAGGATCTCGACCTTCTGCTGGTCGGCCGTGCGCATGCCGCCGACGAGGGCGTCGGGGTTGAGGTCGAAGCCCGTGCGCTGCGCGACCGCGAGGTACTCCTTGCGCAGCTTCCGACGGCTGATCCAGCCGAGGGTGCGGGGCTCACGGCCGAGGAAGACGTTCTCGGCGACCGTGAGCTCGGGCACGAGCGCGAGCTCTTGCGCGATCGTCGCGATGCCGCGGTCGAGGGCCTCGCGCGGCGAGCCGAAGCTCACCTCGTGGCCGTCGACGAGCAGCTGGCCCTCGTCGGCCGTGTAGAGGCCCGAGATGATCTTGCTGAGGGTCGACTTGCCGGCCCCGTTCTCGCCGACGAGGGCGTGCACCGAGCCGGGCTCGAGGCGCAGGTCGATGCCGCCCAGCACGGCGAGGCCGCCGAAAGACTTGCCGACACCCCGCAGCTCGACGAGGAGCTGCGGGGTGCCGGCGACTGCCGAGTGGGGCATTCGGGTTATCCGGCCCACTCGCCGGTGAACTCGGACGCGTTCTCCTGCGTGATCACGCCGCCGCCGGGGAGGTCGGCGAAGGGGTCGACGTCGCCGCGGATGACGCCGTTGCGCAGGGCGTCGACCATGGCCTCCATGCCGAGGCGGCCCTCGGTCGCGGGCACCTGGAGCACGTTGGCGTACACGACGCCCTCCGACACCCGCTGCTGTGACCACACCGAGCCGCCGTAGCCGACCATGAGGTAGTCGGCGAGCGAGCCGCCCGCGGCCTCGATGGCCTGGACCGCGCCCTGGAGGCCCTGGTCGGACGTCGCGATGAGGTCGACGTTCGGGTTGGCGGTGAGGATGTCGCTCACCGCGGTCTGCGCGGCGGCGGGGTTGTAGAAGGTCTCGCCCTCGGCGACGATCGTGACCGGGGTGCCGGCGATGACCGCGTTGAAAGCGTCGTAGAGCGCGATGCCGATGGCCGAGGCCTTGACGTCGTGCAGGAAGGCGACGTTGCAGGGGTCGAGGTCCTGGCTCGCGCACGCGTCGACGACCTGCTCGCCGAGCTTCGTGCCGACGTTCGCGGCGAGGCCCTCGATCTGCGAGGCTCCGGTCGTGAAGTCGTCGCCGAGGATCTGGTCGATGTTGACGACCGTGATGCCCGCGTCGATGGCCTGCTGCACGACGTCGACGAGCGCGGGGCCGAAGACGGGCTGCGTGATCATGCCGTCGTACTGGCCCGAGGCGATGACGTCCTGGATGAGCGTGACCTGCAGGTTGGGGTCGAGGTTGCCGTCGAAGACGGTGATCTCGATGTTGTTCTCGGCGGCGACCCGCTCGACCTCGGCGAGCATCGGCTCGTCGTAGGTGTTGGCGACGGCGAACGAGATGAACGCGACCTGCAGCTTCTCCTCCCCGCCGGCGGCGGGCTCATCGGCGGCGGGTGCGGAGCAGGCGGCGAGCGCCAGCGCCGTGGTCGCGGCCAGGGCCGCGATCGACAGAGTGCGGCGAACCCGCACCGGGTGTGATTGCCTCATGGTGATTTCTCCTTTGAAATCGCTCTGGGACCAGAGATCAACGCTGATCCGCGACGGTGCCATTTAGCGTCACTATACACATCTGTGTACTCACGGTGAAGAGAATCTTTGCGCGTTCAGTTCGACGGAAGCTCAGGGCCGAGTGGGCGGGGAAAACTCCCTAACTGCTTGGTGTCCGAGGAAACACTCCCGCCCATCTGTTAATCTGTGCTACACATTGATCGCATTGCACGGATTAGGGCACGCGTGCGACGTCGACTGGAGGACTCAATGAAGAGCACAGGCACCACGGGAACGAACGGCGTCGACTGGGAGGCGCGCATCGACTTCGATCGCCTGCGCGACGAGCGCCTCGCGAGGCTCAAGGCCGAGCTCGACCGCTCCGACGTCGGTGCCCTGCTCGCTTTCGACTTCTCGAACATCCGCTACATGACCGCGACCCACATCGGCACGTGGGCGATGGACAAGCTCATCCGCTTCAGTCTGCTGACCCGCAACACCGACCCCATCTCGTGGGACTTCGGCTCGGCGGCCAAGCACCACAAGCTCTACAACCCGTGGCTCGATGTCACGACCTCCGAGATGGACGCTGACCCGCACTCTCCGCACGAGGGCGCCAAGCGCCCCCGCCTCGAGAGCGGCGCGCGCGCCGGCATCTCGACGCTGCGCGGCGCATTCCCGCCCGACGCGGGCATCGCCGAGGAGGTCGCCCGCAAGATCAAGCGCGAGCTCGAGAAGTTCGGCGTCGCCGATCAGCCGCTCGGCGTCGATGTGATCGAGCTGCCCATCCTGTTCGCCCTGCAGCAGCAGGGCATCCGGGTCGTCGACGGCCAGCAGATCTTCCTCGAGGCCCGCCGCATCAAGACGCACGACGAGATCCGCCTGCTGACGCAGGCGGCATCGATGGTGGATGCGGCGTACGAGAACCTCTACGAGTTCCTGCGGCCCGGCGTGCGCGAGAACGAGGCCGTCGGCCTCGTCGCCAAGACCTTGTACGACCTCGGTTCCGAGTACGTCGAGGGTGTCAACGCCATCTCGGGCGAGCGCTGCTCGCCGCACCCGCACGTCTTCAGCGACCGCCTCATCCGCCCGGGCGACCCGGCGTTCTTCGACATCCTGCACAGCTACAACGGCTACCGCACCTGCTACTACCGCACGTTCGCGGTGGGCTCGGCGAGCATGGCGCAGAGAGACGCCTACACGCGGGCGCGCGAGTACATGGACCGCGCGATCGCGCTCGTCAAGCCGGGCGCCACGACGGCCGACATCGTCGCGGTGTGGCCGACGGCGCAGGAGTTCGGGTTCCCCGACGAGGAGGCCGCGTTCGCCCTGCAATACGGCCACGGTGTCGGTCTGTCGATCTGGGAGAAGCCGATCTTCTCGCGCCTCACGTCGTTCGACCACCCGGAAGTCATCGAGGAGGGCATGGTGTTCGCCCTCGAGACCTACTGGCCGGCTGTCGATGGCTGGGGTGCTGCCCGCATCGAGGAGGAGGTCGTCGTGACCGCTACCGGGTGCGAGGTCATCACGAAGTTCCCGGCGGAAGAGCTGCTCGTCGCCGGCAAGCGCTACTACTCGGTCGGCGGCGAGCTCAGCACGCTGCGCGATTCGCAGTCGCACCTCAACACGTTCGACGGGCGCGGCGGCCAGTAGCGCGCACAGTCCCGCCCGGCGTCATCGGCCCCGAGCCGGTGGCGTCGGGCTGTGGCGCTCCCGGTGTCGACCCCCCGGGTGGGCGGCGCCGGGAAGCGGCATGCCGGTCGCGACGCGATCGGCCCCAGGCGGCGACGCGGGATGCGCGGCCTCAGCCCCGCCGACGACGCGTGACCTCGGCGACCGCCGACCAGTCGAGCTGCGCGAGCTCGGGATCGGCGAGTGCCGCCGCGAAGAGCTCGTGCAGCACGGGCGCGACCGGGAGGGCGACGCCGAGCTCGGCCGCCGCATCCTCGACCAGGGTGAGGTCTTTCAGGCCGAGCGCCATCGTGAAGCCGACCGGCTGGTAGCGCTTCTCAGCGATGATCGGTCCGTATCCCTTGTGCGCCGACCCGCTGAACGCGGTGTGCGTCAGGATCTCGATGAACGTGGTCGGATCGATGCCGCCGGCCTCGACGAGCGTGACCGACTCGGCAATCGACTGCAGGGCGTTGAGGATCGAGTAGTTGACGGCGATCTTCACGACCGCGGCGAGGCGCGGGTCGTCGCCGAGGTTCCAGAGGCGCGAGCCGAGCGCCTGCATCGACGGGGTCGCGGCGGCGAGGGAGCCCGCGTCGCCGGAGGCGACGACGAGCAGAGCGCCCGTGTGCGCGACGGTCGATCGGCCGAGCACTGGCGCGCTGACGTAGCCGACTCCGTGGCGGGCATGCCGCTCGGCGAGCTCGGCGGCGGCGGCGGGGCTGATGGTCGCGTGATTGACGTGCACGCGCCCGGCCGGAACCCCGGCCAGCAGCTCGTCGCTGAACAGCTCGAGCACGACGGGGTCATCGCTCAGCATCGAGTGCACGATCGACTGCGCGGCGAAGGCCTGCGCGACCGACTCTGCCCGCTCGACCGACGGGTGCTCCGTCGCGAGCTGCTCGGCGGACTCGGCACTGCGGTTCCACACCAGCACGCGGTAACCCTGGTCGACGAGGCGTGAGGCCATGCCGCGACCCATGGCGCCCAGGCCGATGAAGGCGACGGCGGGTGCTGCGGTGCTGCTCTGCTGATCCACAGTGATCTCCTCAGGATGGCCCCGACGCGCCCGAATCGCGCGCTTCATGTACAGTATGGCTTCACAGGCACGCGCGCGCGAGGCGGCTCCCGTACCTTCCTGCAGATACCCTGCCGTTCGGGAGGGGTAGACCGGGCGGTCGGTTATGCTGACCTGACCTCGTGTTCACCGAGGCTGTCGATCAATGGCGATCAGGGAAGTAGTCGAAAGGATGTGCTGATGCAGTTCGATGTCGGATCAGAGCTGCGTCGCGTGCGCGAATCGAAGAAGCTGAGCCTGCGCGCGGTCGCCTCGTCGGTCGGAGTGTCGGCGAGCCTGCTCTCGCAGGTCGAGACGGGCAAGACCCAGCCCTCGGTCAGCACGCTCTACGCGCTCGTCAATCACCTCGGCATCTCTCTCGATGGGCTCATGGGCACGTCGCGCTCCGCATCCCCGGCCCTCGGACTCGGCACGGCCGCGGCGCCGGTCGATTCCGACAGCGACCGCCGCAGCGACTCCGTCGTGCAGCGGCGCGAAGACAATCCCGTGATCGAGATGGAGAACGGCGTCACCTGGGAGCGCCTGGCCGTCGGGGACAGCGCCATCGCCGACCCGCTCATCGTGACCTACGCATCGTCGGCGTCGTCGTCGGTCGAGGGCAAGATGATGCGCCATGCGGCGCTCGAGTACGGGGTTCTGCTCGAGGGCCGGCTCTCGCTGCGCATCGACTTCGAGACCTACGACCTCGAACCCGGCGACTCTTTCTGCTTCGACGCATCACGACCGCACCTCTACGTCAACGCGGGCGACGTGCCGGCGCGGGGAATCTGGTTCGTGATCGGTCGGCGGGAGATGGCGTACCAGTCGCTCTCCGACCTCGGGCACGATGAGACCGGAGAGGTGCGGGCTCCGGCATCGGCCGTCGAGGTGCTGCAGGCGCTCAAGGCCCTGCGCCCCGAGTCGCGCGGCTAAGGCTGCTCCTCGCGCTCGGCGAACACCTCCGGGTGGCTCGCGAGCTGGCGACGGGTGCGCCGGATGTGGCCGGCGAGCAGTGACTCGGCCGCGTCGATGTCGTGGTCGCGCAAGGCCCCCACGATGAGCCGGTGCTCGTCGTGCACCGTGCGGCGCGCGCGAGCATCCATGAGCCCCGTGTACACGCGGCGGTAGGCCTGCGTGCGGTTCCAGAGGCGGTGCACGAGCTCGGTCAGCACGACCGTCTGGGTTCCCGTGTACGTGAGCAGGTGGAACGCGCGGTCGAGCTCGAGGAAGGCCTCGGGGTCGTCGGAGTCGGCCATCTGGGCGGCGAGCTCGTCGAGCCGGTGCAGCGTCGGCTCATCGAGGCTCGGACCGCTCATGCGCAGCAGCAGGGGCTCGACCCGCTCGCGCACGCGGTAGATCTCCTGGCACTCGCCGAGGCTGAGTGACGACACCCAGGCCCCCGTGTTGGCCACGAGCGTGACGAGCCCCTCGGCCTCGAGCATGCGCAGGGCGGACCGGGACGCGGCTCGCCCCCGACTCGAGGGCGAGCTCCTCCTGCCGGATGCGCGCGCCCGGCGGGTACTCGCCGCGGATGATCGCCTCGCGGATGAGGTCGGCGACGTGAGCGGCGGCGGCGCCGTGCTCGCGGGGCGGGGTCACCGCTCTACTCTGCCGGACGCGCGGGGTGCCACAGCACCACCTCGGCGTCGCGCTCGTAGGCCTTGCCCTCGGGGAAGCTCACGAGCTCGAACTGCATGCCCCAGGGGCTGAGGAAGTAGACCCAGCGCTGGCCCTCGCTCGCGTTGCGGCTCGCGGTCGGTTCGCCGAGCACGCGGATGCCGTGCTCGCGCAGGTGCGCGACCCCGGCATCGAGGTCGTCGACGTAGAAGGCCAGGTGGTGGCCGCCGATATCGCTGTTGCGCGGCTGGGCGAGCTGCCCGTCGGCGGGCTCCCATTGGAAGACCTCGAAGTTCGGGCCGTGCCCGCAGCGGTAGAAGCGCAGCTCGCGCATAACCGAGCGCGGGTGCACGTTGAGGTGCTCCTGCATCCAGTCGTCGTCGCGCGCGAAGGGGCCGAGCGTGTAGACGTACTCGCAGCCGATGACGTCGACGAAGAAGCGGTGCGCCTCGTCGAGGTCGGGCACCGTGAAGCCGATGTGCTCGGTGCCGCGCAGCCCGGGAAGTGCCATGCGGAGCCTCCATTCGCGTCGGATCGAGTCGAGCAGTGGATGCAATATATCCCGGATCGACCCTCCAGCGGGGGTGATCCCGCAAATCGTCGTTGCGATTGGATGCAATCTTGACTATTCTCGCCCCTATGGCGAAACAGCGACGTTTGCAGACCGAGGTTCCGTGGGTCGAGATGACGACCACGCCCGCCGACTGGAAGGCCGCCGACCCCGCGCTCCTCGCCACCATGCTCGGGCAGCTGCACCTCATCCGCGCCTTCGAGGAGCGCGTGCTCGACCTCGCGGCCGAGGGTCTCGTGCACGGCCCCGCCCACTCGTCGATCGGTCAGGAGGGCGGCGCCGTCGGCTCGATCGTGGGCCTGCGCTCGACCGACGCCGTCAACGGCTCGCACCGCGGCCATCACCAGTTCCTCGCGAAGGCCCTCACGCACGTTGCGCAGGGTGGCCTCGCCCTCGACTCGCTCGTGACCGCCGAGATCCAGACCGTGCTGCAGCGCACGCTCGCCGAGATCCTCGGCCTCGCGCAGGGCTACTGCCGCGGTCGCGGCGGCTCGATGCACCTGCAGTGGTTCGAAGCCGGCGCCCTCGGCACGAACGCCATCGTCGGCGGCGGCGCCCCCATGGCCACGGGCAACGCCTGGGCCCAGAAGCACGCGGGCACGACCGATCTCACGATCAACTACTTCGGCGACGGCGCCGCGCAGATCGGCTCGGTGCTCGAGTCGATGAACCTCGCCGCGGCCTGGAAGCTTCCCGTCGCGTTCTTCATCGAGAACAACCTCTACGCCGTCTCGACCCACATCGACGAGGCTGTCGCCGACACCCGCCTCTCCGTCCGCGGCCAGGGCTTCGGCATCCCCTCGTGGCGCGTCGACGGCATGGACCCGCTCGCCGTGCACCTCGCGATGCAGGAGGCCGCCGAGCACATGCGCTCGGGCGCGGGCCCCGTCGTCATCGAGGCCGAGGTCTACCGCTTCTTCCACCAGAACGGCCCCTACCCCGGCAGCGCCTTCGGCTACCGCACGAAGGAGGAGGAGCAGGAGTGGAAGAAGCGCGACCCGCTCGACCGGGTCGCCGCCGAGATGATCAAGCTCGGCCTCATCGATCAGGCCGCCGTCGACAGCGTGCGCGCCCAGGCCGTCGCGGCGATGGATGCGGCCACCGCCGAACTGCTCGAGGCCGACCCCGAGAAGCAGGGTCGCCGGCGCATCCGCCCCGAGCTCTGGCCCGACACGGCGTTCGTCAACGTCGGTGTGCGCGGCGACGGCAGCGAGCTGAGCGCCCTGCGCGTGCTCGACCCGAGCCGATCCGACGCCGCGCGCGAGGAGACGAAGTTCGTCGACGCCGTCGCCGCGGTGATGGAGCGCCGGATGGGAGAAGACGAGCGCATCGTGATCATGGGTGAGGACATCCACCGGCTCAAGGGCGGCACGAACGGCGCGACCAAGGGCCTCGCCGACGCCTTCCCCGACCGCGTGCTCGGCACGCCCATCAGCGAGAACGCGTTCATGGGCCTCGGTGGCGGGCTCGCCCTCGACGGCCGCTACCGGCCCGTCGTCGAGTTCATGTACCCCGACTTCATGTGGGTCGCCGCCGACCAGGTGTTCAACCAGGTGGGCAAGGCGCGCCACATGTTCGGCGGCGACAACCCCGTGCCGCTCGTGCTGCGCACGAAGGTCGCGATGGGCTCGGGCTACGGCTCGCAGCACCTCATGGACCCGGCGGGCGTCTTCGCTACGAGCCCGGGCTGGCGCATCGTCGCCCCTTCGTCGGCCGCCGACTACGTCGGCCTCATGAACGCGGCCCTCGCGCTGCAGGACCCGGTGCTCGTGATCGAGCACGTCGACCTGTACGCCGAGAAGGACGAGATCATCGCGGGCGACCTCGACTACATCATCCCACCGGGCACCGCGGCGGTGCGGCGCGAGGGCTCGGCCGTCACGGTCATCAGCTACCTCTCGATGGTCAAGCACAGCCTCGAGGCCATCGAGCAGACCGGCGTCGATGCCGAGCTCATCGACCTGCGCTGGCTCGACCGCGCGTCGATCGACTGGGCGACCATCGAGGCGAGCGTCAAGAAGACGAACGCCGTGCTGATCGTCGAGCAGGGCGCCCTGGGCACGAGCTACGGCGGCTGGCTCGCCGACGAGATCCAGCGCCGCTACTTCGACTGGCTCGATCAGCCTGTGCAGCGCGTCACGGGGCAGGAGTCGTCGCCCTCGATCTCGCGCGTGCTCGAGCGCGCGGCGATCGCCCGCACCGAAGAGGTCGTCGCGGCTCTCACCGCCGTCGTCGCGAACGGGGCGGGTGCCTGATGGCCACGACCATCCGCATGCCCGAGGTGCTCGCCAACGTCACCGAGGCGGCCGTGCAGAAGTGGCTCGTCGCCCCCGGCGACGAGGTCGCGGTGGGCCAGCCCTTCGCTGAGATCGAGACCGAGAAGGCCGTCGTCGAGTACATGGCCGAGACGGCCGGTACCGTGCTGCAGCTTCTCATCGGGGAGGGCGACGCCGTCGACGTCGGTGCTCCCATCGCCATCGTGGGAGAGGCAGGGG
>LNFD01000198.1 GCA_001464255.1 Actinomycetales bacterium Ga0077552
GGGTTCTGTGGTGGTGCCCCCGTCGGACGCGGCGGCGATCCCTGCCGCCCCGGCCGCTCCGGCCGCTGCGCCTGCTCCGGCGCCCGCCGCCCCGCCCGCCGACTCCGGCGCCCGCCGGTTCGTGAGCCCGCTCGTGCGCCGCCTGGCGCGCGAGAAGGGGCTGAGCCTCGACGGCGTCGTCGGCTCCGGCCCCGGCGGCCGCATCGTGCGGCGCGACGTGCAGGCCCTGCTCGCGGCCGGTGCTCCGGCGCCCGCTGCCTCGGCGGCCTCCGCGGCTCCGGCGCCCGTCACCGCTCCCGCGGGCCTCGAGCCCGAGCTCATCCCGACCTCGCGCATGCGCAAGACCATCGCGCGCCGCTTGACCGAGAGCAAGAGCACGGTTCCGCACTTCTACCTCACGGCCGACTGCCGGGTCGACCGCCTGCTCGAGCTGCGGCGCGAGATCAATGCGATCGACGGCGTCAAGATCTCGGTCAACGACCTCGTCGTCAAGGCGGTCGCTGCGGCGTTCATCGACGTCCCCGAGGCCAACACGACGTGGACCGACGAGGGCATGCTGCGCCACCGCACGGCCGACATCGCGATCGCCGTGTCGCTCGACGACGGCCTCGTGACCCCGGTCGTGCGCGGTGTCGAGTCGCTCAGCGTCACGGCCCTCTCGGCCGCGATCGGCGACCTCGCGACGCGCGCCCGCAGCGGCGGTCTCAAGCAGCACGAGATCGAGGGCGGCAGCTTCGCCGTCTCGAACCTCGGCATGTTCGGCACCCCGGCGTTCAGCGCGATCATCAACCCGCCGCAGGCGGGCATCCTCGCGGTGGGTGCCGCCCGACCGGCGCCCGTCGTCGTCGACGGCGCTCTCGAGGTGGGCACGGTCATGACCGTGACGCTCTCGGCCGACCACCGGGTGCTGGATGGCGCGCTCGCCGCGCGCTGGCTCGCCGCCTTCGTCGCCCGCATCGAGAATCCGGTGTCGATCCTCGCCTGAGCGCTCCTGCGCTCCCGCAAAGAACGCACGTTCTTTCACCCGTGGTGGGCGGGATGACCCCGGTTGAGCACCCCGAAAGCGATACTGTTCCCCTGTTTGCTGTTCCAGCTGAACGGGAGTGTTCATGAAGATCGCCATCCGGCGCGAGCCGATCGAGGGGGAGCGCCGCGTCGCGGCCACCCCCGCGGCCGTCGCCCAGTACGTCGCCGCGGGCTACGCGGTGACGGTGCAGAAGGGGGCCGGCATCGAGGCCGGCTACGCCGATGCCGCCTATGCCGAGGCGGGCGCCGAGCTCGCGGCGAGCATCCCCCTCTCGTCGGTCGAGGTGCTCGCGCACGTGCGCCCGCTCGACACGGCGACGATCGGGAAGCTTCCGAAGGGCGCCATCACGATCGGGTTCGCCTCGCCCGCGAGCGAGCTCGACGGTGTTGCGGCGCTCGCCGCCCGGGGAATCACGGCGTTCTCGCTCGAACTCATCCCGCGCATCTCGCGCGCGCAGTCGATGGACGCCCTCACCTCGCAGGCTCTCGTCGCCGGCTACCGCTGCGTGCTCGAGGGCGCCATGCGCTTCCCGCGCTTCCTGCCGCTCTTCATGACGGCGGCCGGCACCATCCCGCCCGCGCGCGTGCTCGTGCTCGGGGCCGGTGTCGCGGGCCTGCAGGCCATCGCGACGGCCAAGCGCCTCGGCGCGAAGGTCTCGGCGTACGACGTGCGCTCGGCCTCGGCCGATGAGGTGCAGTCGATGGGCGGCACGTTCATCCACCTCGACCTCGATACCGCGGCCGATGCCGCGGGCGGCTACGCGAAAGAGCTCGCCGCCGACCGGGCCGACCGCCAGCGCGAGCTGCTCGCGCCCTACGTCGCCGAGTCCGACCTCATCGTGACGACCGCCGCCATCCCCGGCCGCCCGGCACCGCGCCTCATCACCGCGAGCATGGTTCAGGGCATGGCCCCCGGGTCGATCATCGTCGACCTCGCCGCCGAGACGGGCGGCAACGTCGAGGGCGCGAAGCCGGGCGAGGACGTTCTCGTGCCGGTCGCGGGCGGGCACGTCACGATCGTGGGCATGAAGGATGCCGCGTCGACGATGCCCTTCGACGCCTCGCGCCTGCTCGGCCAGAACATCGCCAACCTCGTCGCGCTCATGACGCGCGATGGTGGCGTACTCGCTCCCGACTTCGACGACGAGGTCGTCGCGGGCGCGTGCCTCACCCACGAGGGGGGCATGAGCCGACGGCCGCCGCCATCGCCGACCGGAAGGGCGCGAACTGATGGACGCCATCACGCTGCTGACATTCTTCGTGCTGTCGGTGTTCGTCGGCTTCGAGGTCGTCTCGAAGGTGTCGAGCACCCTGCACACCCCGCTCATGTCGGGCGCCAATGCCATCCACGGCATCATCCTCGTCGGAGCCGTCATCGTCGCCGGGCAGGCGGAGAGCATCCCGGTGCTCGTCGTCGCCCTCATCGCGGTGCTGCTCGCGACCGTCAACCTGGTCGGCGGCTTCGTCGTCACCGACCGCATGCTCGAGATGTTCGGCGGCCGCAAGCCCGCCGTCGCGAAGGATCGCGAGGAGTCGAAGTGATCGTGCTCAGCCCCGAGTGGACCGCACTGCTGTACCTGGTCGCGGCCGTCTGCTTCATCCTCGCCCTCAAGGGCCTCAGCTCGCCGAAGTCGGCGCGGCGCGGCAACCTCATCGGCGCGTTCGGCGCGCTGCTGGCCATGGTCGTCGTGTTCCTCTCGACCGAGCTCGACAACGTCGCGCTCATCCTCGGCGTCATCGCGGTGGGCACGCTCATCGCCGTGCCCGCCTCGCGCCTGGTCAAGATGACCCAGATGCCGCAGCTCGTCGCCCTGTTCAACGGCGTCGGCGGCGGTGCCGCGGCCCTCGTCGCCCTGCTCGAGCTGCCGCTCGTCGCCGACGAGCTCGGCGCGGTCATCGCCGTGGCGTTCACGGTGCTCGTCGGTGCGGTGTCGTTCTCCGGCTCGGCGATCACGTTCGCCAAGCTGCAGGAGCTCATGCCGACCCGCCCGATCGTCTTCCCGGGCGCTCCCGTCGTCATCACGCTCGTCGCGCTCGGTTCGCTCGCGAGCGCCGTGTGGCTCGTGCTGACGGCCGACGCGACCGCGGCCTACGTGCTGCTCGCGCTCGGCACCGCGCTCGGCGTGCTCGTCGTGCTGCCGGTCGGCGGGGCCGACGTACCGATCGTCATCTCGCTGCTCAACGCCTTCACCGGCCTCACGGTGGCGGCCTCCGGCCTCGTGCTCGGCAACACCCTGCTGCTCGTCGCGGGCACCCTCGTGGGGGCATCCGGCACCATCCTCACGCGGGCCATGGCCTCGGCAATGGGCCGCAGCGTGACGGGCACCCTGTTCGGCGCGTTCCGCGGCGGGTCGACCGCCGGCTCGACCGCGCAGAGCGACCGGCCCGTGCGCAGCTCGAGCGCGGAGGACGTCGCCATCCTGCTCGGCTACGCGCAGCGCGTCATCGTCGTGCCCGGGTACGGCCTCGCGGTCGCGCAGGCGCAGCACACGATGGCCGAGCTCGCGACGACGCTCGAGGCGAAGGGCATCGAGGTCGTCTTCGGCATCCACCCCGTCGCGGGCCGCATGCCCGGGCACATGAACGTGCTGCTCGCCGAGGCGAACGTGCCCTACGAGGTGCTCGCCGAGATGGACGAGGTGAACCCGCAGTTCAAGAACTGCGACGTCGCCCTCGTCGTCGGTGCGAACGACGTCGTCAACCCGGCCGCCAAGACGAGCCCCGGCTCGCCCATCTACGGCATGCCGATCCTCGACGTGGCCTCGGCCCGCCAGGTCGTCTTCCTCAAGCGCTCGATGCGCCCCGGATTCGCGGGTATCGAGAACGACCTGCTGTTCGAGCCGCAGACGACCCTGCTGTTCGGCGACGCGAAGGACTCGCTCACGAAGGTGCTGACGGCCGTCAAGAACCTGTAGGGGGCGGATGCTCGACCGATCGCCGCGCGGAGCCCTCGGGCCCGCGCGGCGATCGCCGTCTGGCCCTGCTCAGACCTTGTCGCGCCAGCTGCCCGTCGGGGCGTCGTCGCCCTCGACGATCTCGATCTCGCTCGTCTCGAGCGACGGCAGCGAGATGGTCTCGGTCGGCGGTGCGATCATCGTCGCCTCGTCGCGACGGTGCCGCAGCACCGTGTCGATGTACGAGCTCAGCGCCTCGGCGAGGGGGATGGCGCGGCCCTCGTTCTGCGAGAGGTACCAGCGGTGCTCGAGCAGCTGGTGGAACATCTCGGGCGTCTCGAGCTTGCCGCGTA
>LNFD01000199.1 GCA_001464255.1 Actinomycetales bacterium Ga0077552
GTCGAGCAGGTCGGCGACGCCGCGGCCGTGCAGGGCCGAGACGGGCCACGGCTGGCCGAGGCCGAGGCCCCACAGCGCGGCGGCCTCGGGCTCCTGGCGCGCGTCGTCGACCTTGTTCCCGGCGAGGATGACGGGCTTCTTCGAGCGCCGCAGCATCTTGACGACGAACTCATCGGTCGCGGTCGGGCCGGTCATGGCGTCGACGACGAACAGCACAGCATCCGCCAGGTCGACGGCGACCTCGGCCTGCGCGGCGACGGAGGCGTTGATGCCCGAGGCGTCGGGCTCCCAGCCTCCGGTGTCGACGAGGGTGAACTTGCGGTCGTTCCACTCGGCCTTGTAGGTAACGCGGTCGCGGGTCACACCGGGGGTGTCCTCCACGACGGCCTCACGGCGGCCGATGATGCGGTTGACGAGCGCGCTCTTGCCGACGTTCGGCCGGCGGGCATCGTGATGATGCCGTCTTCGCCCAGCTCGGCGCCCTCGAGCAGCTCGAGGTCGTCGTCGTCGAGGTCGTAGGCGGCGAGGCCCGCGATGAGGGCATCGGCGCGCTTGTCGGCGAGGTCGTCGTCGAGCTCGGCGAGTCGCGCGGCGACGGCTTCGGCCGCCTCGGCGTTCGCGAACTCGGCGTCGTCGTCGCCAGAAAGCTCAGGGTTGACAGGGTTCTCGGTCATGGGATCCTCCCACTTGTTCCGCCGCCCGCGGGCGGCGTGTGTTTCGCACGAGAACCTGAGATCAGGCCCCCGCACGCACGGTGTCGATGAGCGCCTGCACCGTCTGCTCGAAGTCGAGGTCGGTGGAATCGAGAGTCGTGACTCCCTCGGCGGCGTTCATGAAGTCGACCACACGGGAATCCTGGGCGTCCCGCGAGGCCAGCTGCTGCGCGGTCGCCTCGGTCGACACGGCGCTCAGCTCCGCCGACCTTCTGGCCAGTCTAGCCTCTGGCGAGGCCGTCAGCAGTACCCGCACGGCGGCATCGGGCGCGACGACGGTCGTGATGTCGCGGCCCTCGACGATTACGCCGGGTTCGGCCGAGTCGGCGATGAGTCGGCGGAACAGCGCCGTGAGCCCCGCGCGCACCTCGGGCACGCGTGCGACCGCACTGACCACGGCCGTCACACGCGGCTCGCGGATGTCGGGCGTGATGTCCTCTCCCCCGACCCGCACGAAGTAGTGGTCGGGCTGCATGCCGATGGCGTAGTCGAAGTCGGCGACCCGCTCGGCCACCGCCGCGGCATCCTCGACATCGACGCCCTCGTCGAGGCAGTGCCAGGCGAGCGCGCGATACGCGGCGCCCGTGTCGAGGTAGGCGAAGCCGAGCCGACGGGCCGCCTCGCGGCTCACGCTCGACTTGCCGCTGCCGGCGGGGCCGTCGACGGCCACGATGATGTCGCTCACTGCGGGTCCTTTCGAGGTGCGGGTGACGAGGGGTGGATGCTCAGCTCGCGCCCGCGATGCGCCAGCCGCGCGCCGAGAGCTCGTCGATGAGTCGCTGCTCGACCTCGGGCAGCACCGAGACCTCGGCGAAGCCGATGGGGGCGCCCGGCGAGTGCTCGAGCCGCAGGTCTTCCATGTTGATGCCGAGCTCGCCGATCTCGGTGAGCAGCCGGGCGAGCTGGCCCGGGGTGTCGTCGATCATGACGACGAGCTGGGCGAAGCGGCGGTCGTCGCCGTGCTTGCCCGGAATACGGGCGACTCCGGCGTTGCCCGCCGCGATGAGCTCGGCGAGGGCGCGGCGCGATCCGGGCGCCTCGGGGTCGGCGAGGGCGGTGAGCAGGGCATCCACGTCGTCGCGCACGCCGCGCAGGATCTCGGCGACCGGTGCCGCGTTCGCGGAGAGGATCTGCACCCACAGCCCGGGGTCGCTCGAGGCGATGCGCGTGACGTCGCGCACGCCCTGGCCCGCGAGGCCGACGGCGCCGTTCGAGGCCGTGCGCAGCCGTGCCGCCATGGCGCTCGCGACGAGCTGCGGAACGTGGCTGACCATCGCGACCGAGCGGTCGTGCTCGTCGACGCTCATCTCGATCGGCACCGCGCCGACGTCGAGGATGAGGTCTTCGATCGCGCCCGCGCGCCGGTAGCTGATGCCCTCGTGCCCCGCGAGCACCCACGGCCGGCCGAGGAAGAGGTCGGCACGTGCCGAGATGGGCCCGCCGCGCTCGCGACCCGCCATGGGGTGCGTTCCGAGGTAGCGGCTGACATCGGCGCCGAGCGCGTGCAGCTCGGCGAGCACGCTGCCCTTGACGCTCGCGACATCGGTCACGAGGGCGTCCGGATGCTCGGCCAGCGCCCGCGCGACCGTCGCGGCCGTGACGTCCGGCGGCACCGCGACCACGACGAGGCCGGGTCGGTCGTCGGCGCGCGGAGCGCGACCCGCACCGTAATCCACCGCGAGCCGCACGGCCGTCGGCGACTGGTCGGCGAGCGTCACGTCGACGCCCTTCTCGCTCAGGGCGAGGCCGATGCTCGTCCCGAGGAGGCCCGCGCCGATGATGTGCACCTGCTCCTGCAGGCGGCGGTCGCTCATGCGCCGGCCCCCTCGGCGGGAGCGGGGCCGGCCTGCTCGTGCTGCCGGGAGATCGTGAGCAGGGCGCCGCGCTCGGCATCCGTGAGCTCACGGGTCTGACCCGAGGCGAGCGTGCCGAGGTGCAGAGGGCCAAACTGCCGGCGCACGAGCTCGACGACGGGGTGCCCGACGGCGGCCATCATGCGCCGCACGATGCGGTTGCGGCCCGAGTGCAGGGTGAGCTCGACCATCGAGTGGCCCTTGCTGGGCGCGCCGAGCACGCGCGCGCCGTCGACCGCGATGGGGCCGTCGTCGAGCTCGATGCCCTCCTTGAGCTTTTTCGCGATGTAGGTCTTCTCGACGCCGTAGCGCGGGTGCGCGAGCACGTTGGCGAGCGGGCCGTCGTTCGTGAGCAGCAGCAGGCCGCTCGTCTCGCCGTCGAGGCGGCCGACGTTGAACAGGCGCTCGTCGTAGTCGCGCGTGAACTCGCGCAGGTCGCGCCGGCCGTTCTCGTCGGCCATCGAGCTCACGACGCCCGTCGGCTTGTTGAGCATGATGTAGCGCTTCGTCGTGTCGAGCTGGATGGCGACGCCGTCGACGGCGACGAGGTCGGTCGCGGGCTCGACGCGCGAGCCGAGCTCGGTCACGACCTCGCCGTTGACGGTCACGCGCCCCGCGACGATGAGGTTCTCGCACACGCGTCGGCTCGCGACGCCCGCGGCGGCGAGCACCTTCTGCAGGCGCTCGCTCGTGGCAGAGTCACCCGAACGCTGGTTGCTGGACCAGTCGATGACGACATCGGGCACGAGGTCGCGGTCGGCGCGTTTGTCAGCCTTGGGCCTATCGGACATCGTCGAACCCCTCGGTGCCGTCGTCGAGCAGCGGCGAGATCTTCGGCAGCTCGTCGAGCGAGTTGATGCCGAGCTGCACGAGCAGCAGGTCGGTGGTCTCGTAGTGGATCGCACCGGTCTCGCTATCGGTGAAGGCCTCGGTGATGAGCCCGCGGCCGAGCAGCGTGCGCACGACCGAGTCGACATTGACGGCGCGGATCGACGCGATCGCGCCGCGGCTGATGGGCTGCTTGTAGGCGATCACGGCGAGGGTCTCGAGCGCGGCCTGCGAGAGCTTCGAGGGGTTCTGCGTGTGCACGAAGTCGCGCACCACCTCGTCGAGCTCGCTGCGCACGTAGATGCGCCAGCCGCCGCCGACCTCGCGCAGCTCGAAGCCGCGCCGCGGGCCTCCCGCCGTGCCGTCGTAGTCGGCGACGAGCTCGGCGATCGCCGCCCGCACCTCCTTGACCGGTCGCCCGACGGCGCTCGCGAGGCCCACGACGCTCTGCGGCTCGTCGACGACCATGAGGATCGCCTCGAGCGCGCGCGCGACCTCGATGCCCTCGGGGATGCCCCGCGCGGGTGCCTCGTCCGCGCCGGGTTCCACGGTGCCGGGCCCCGCATCCGTCGGCGACGCGCTGGTCATCGCGCTCTCACTGGCCATAGTCGTTCCCCAGGTTCACGAGGTTCTCATCCGTCCAGTTCTCGGCCGTCCAGCGCACCGTCAGCTCGCCGAGCGGCTCGAGCTGCTCGAACCCCACAGCCGCGTGGCGGTAGAGCTCGAGCAGCGCGAGGAAGCGCGCGACGATGACGCCCTTGGCGTCGGCACCGGCGATGAGCTGGCGGAAGGTCACGGGCTCTCCCTGGCGCAGCAGGGCGACGACGTGCGCCGCCTGCTCCCGGATCGACACGAGCGGGGCGTGCAGGTGGTCGAGCCCGACGACCGGGATCTCCTTCGGCGTGAGCGCCAGCAGGGCGAGGGCCGCGAAATCGTCGAGGCTCAGGGTCCACTTCAGCTCGGGGGTCGTCTCGCGGTACTGGTCCTCCAGCCGCACCGAGCGCACGTGGCGCTCGCCCTCCTCGGCCATGCTGCGGGCGAACCACGCCGAGACCTCTTTGAACGCGCGGTACTGCAGCAGTCGCGCGAACAGCAGGTCGCGCGCCTCGAGCAGCGCGACGTCCTCCGCATCGACGAGCTCGCCCTGCGGCAGCAGGCTCGCGATCTTGAGGTCGAGCAGCGTCACGGCGACGACGAGGAACTCGCTCGCCTGGTCGAGCGCGTCGACCGTGCCGTCGCTCTCCATCGCGCGCAGGTAGGCGAGGAACTCGTCGGTCACGACCGAGAGGCTCACCTCGGTGATATCGAGCTCGCGCTTGGTGATGAGGCTCAGGAGCAGGTCGAAGGGGCCGTCGAAGTCGTCGAGCGTGACGCGGAAGCCCGCGGGAGGGGCATCCTGCTCGATCGTGGCCGCCGGCTCAGGCGACCTGGCCACGGGCGATCAGCTCTCGGGCCAGCTGGCGGTACGCCGCCGCGGCGGGGTGGTCGGGCGCGAAGCTCGTGATCGGGGCACCGGCGACCGAGGCGTCGGGGAACTTCACGGTGCGGCCGATGACCGTCTCGAGCACCTTCTCGCCGAAGACCTCGACGACGCGCTCGAGCACCTCGCGGCTGTGCAACGTGCGCGCGTCGTACATCGTGGCGAGGATGCCGTCGAGCTGCACGGCGGGGTTCAGGCGGTCGCGCACCTTGTCGATCGTCTCGACGAGCAGGGCGACGCCGCGCAGCGCGAAGTACTCGCACTCGAGCGGGATGAGCACGCCGTGCGCGGCGGTGAGCGCGTTGACGGTGAGCAGGCCGAGGCTCGGCTGGCAGTCGATGAGGATGACGTCGTAGTCGTCGCGCAGCGGCGCGAGCACGCGGGCGAGGATCTGCTCGCGCGCGACCTCGTTGACGAGGTGCACCTCGGCGGCGCTCAGGTCGATGTTCGCGGGGATGAGGTGCAGGTTCTTCGTCGCGGTGGCCTGCACGGCCTTGCGCGCATCCTTCTCGCGCCCCAGCAGCAGGTCGTAGACCGTCGGCACGTCGTGGCTCTGCATGCCGAGGCCCGCCGAGAGGGCGCCCTGCGGGTCGAAGTCGATGACGAGCACCTTGCGGCCGTAGTCGGCGAGCGCCGCGCCCAGGCTGATGGTCGTCGTCGTCTTGCCGACGCCGCCCTTCTGGTTGCACAGGGCGATGATGCGGGCCGGGCCGTGCCCCTTCAGGGGCTTCGGCTCGGGGAACGCCCGCAAGGGTCGGCCCGTCGGGCCGGGCATGAGCTCGTCGAAGCCCGGAAGCTCCGCCCCGCTGTCGTTGTCGCCGCTCATAACGGCCCAGTCTAGTGACCGTGCCGGGCGGTGTCGGGGCGCCTCGCGGAGAGGCATGGTTGACTGCCGCCCATGACCGACGACCTGTCGACCCCCGACCTGTCGAGCACTGATGAGCGCCAGCTCGAGATCTGGGCGTTCGGCCGGCAGGGGGTCGTCACCGATCGCGAGCTCGCCGAGGCGGCCCTGCTCGAGCTCGCGCGACGCGCCGAGGGCGCGCGGGCCGAGGCGGTGCGTCTCGAGGCGGCGCGCACCGTGGAGGCGCAGGGCGAGGCGGCACACTCCGCGGCGACGCAGGTCGAGCGCGCACGAGCCGAGCAGGCTCGGGCCGACGACGAGACCGAGAGCGAGCATCCGGAATCGCCCGCCGCGATCGCTGCCGAATCGCACCGTCGACGGATGCGCGCCACAGGGCTCGCGGGCGTCATCGCCGCCGTGCTCGGGCTGGGGGTCGTGAGCACCTCGCTCGCAGCGCCCGACCCCGATCCGCTCGCGATCTTCGAGCGGCCCGCGAGCGAGGTCGACGCGGCGTGGGAGGCGCGGCTCACGCAGGACTACATCATCGCCGTCACCGCTGGCCCGCGCGTCATCGACATCGGCGAGGGGCTCGTCGCCGTCGCCTTCCGCTCGGCGGCGGTCGCCGACGGGCGCAGCACCGCCTTCGACCCGTACTGCCTGTTCACGAGCGAGAGCACCGAGAGCGGCGCACCCCTGTCGCTGAGCGGTGCGTGCCTCACGCCCGACCGCTTCGCGACAGAGGGCATCGTGCTACCCGTGAGCCCCTCGGCCGCGAGCACCGGCTTCGACACCGTCGTCTGGGGCCCGACCGGGGCACCCGTGCTCGAGCGCGACCGGGAGCTCGAGTCGATCGGCGGCATCACGAGCGTGCTCGACTGGATGGTGTACCCCTCGTTCGGAGAAGGAGAGGATGCGTTCGCGGGCATCGACGACCCGGATCGGGTGCTCATGGGGCCCGCGCTTGTGCCGTTCGTCGACCCTGAGGCCCTCGAGCTCGGCATCGCCGCGACCGTGTACCTGCTCGAGGGGCCGTCGGCCGACGCTGGGCCCGTGCTGTGCGCCGCGGCGGGAACCACGGGTGAGCGCGCGTCGACGGCGTGCTCGCCTCTCGAGGCCGTGCGGCGCGGCGGGCTCGCGTTCACGATCATCGCCGACGACGACGAGTGGGTCGTCACGATCGGTGCGGATGGCCCGGATCGGCTCGACACGGTGCGCCGCGCCGACTGACCGTGTGAATCGCCCCCCGAGCCGTGTACGCATGCCCGCGCGGGGGTTAACTGGGGTCGTGCCGACGACGCCCGAGCATCCCGAGCCGTCACCCGCCGCGGGTGACGCGCCCGACCACGTCGTGACGCACCTCTTCGACAGCGAGCTCGAGCGGCTCGCCTTCGGTCGCGCCGACACGCCCGCCGAGCGGGCCCGCGCCGCGGCCGCCGTGCGCGAGCTCGCGCGCCGCGAGGCCGACCACGCCGCGCGCAGCGGCGAGACGGTCGAGCAGAGCCCCGAGGTCGCCACCCGCGATCGCGCGCGCGGCGCCGGTGCTGCGGCCGGCACCGGCGCCCGCACCCCCGACCGACGAGACCTCTCGACCCGAGCGCGCTGGGGTCGGGGCGTCGCGATCGGGGCGGCGAGCATCCTGGGCCTGGCGATCGTGGCAACGCTGCTGCCAGCTGTTCCCGCACCCGAGACCCCCGCTTCGTCGCTCGACGTGTTCGACCGCGCGGCGACCGACGACGAGATCGTGCTCGGCGAGCAGCTGGAGCGCGAGGGCCTGCGGCTCAGCGTCGCCCCGCGCGTGATCGCCGAGCGCGACGGCGCGCGCATCGCCGCCTACCGGCTCGTCATCACGACCCCCACCGAGCGGCCGCGCAACGAGGTGTGCCTCATCGCCGTCGCCGAGCGTGCGCTCGGAGCCCCGCAGTGCGTCGAGCGTGAGGGCCTGCAGGCGAGCCTCGCGGGCCGCTCGGGCCGCTACGTCGTGCAGTGGGGTCCGTCGGGCGCGCCCACCGTCTCCGTGCTCGCCGCGACCGACGCGACGATCGCGCAGCCGCGCTCGCTCGCCGCCGACGCGTTCTTCCCGGATGCTCCGCGCCCCGACGACGAGACCTACGCCGGTCTGCTGCGCACCCTGCATCCGGATGACCGGCTCCTCGTGCGCGTGCTCTCAAGCACGCCCGGCTGGGACGCCGTGGGCACGCTCGTGGCCTCTCCCGCGACCGGGCTCTGGTCGTACTGCGTGCACCTCTTCGCGCGCGACCTCGAGCCGCAGGCCCAACTGGGCGCGAGCGTCACGTGCGCGGGCCGCGAGGCCTTCGAGCGCGACGGCCTCGTCGCCCATGCACGCGCGGACGGCGGCTCCGTGGTGCTCGAGTGGCGCCCCGACGACACGGTGCGGGTCACGACGACACTCTCGGAGTGAAGACGTCGCACCGCGACCGCGTGGTTGACTGGGCGCCATGAGCGAGGATCTCTCGACCGCCGACGACGCGCAGCTCGCGCGCTGGGCCTACGGGCGCCCGGGGTCGGCGGCGGAGGCCGAGCGGTCGCGACGGGCGGCCGAGGAGCTCGAGCGGCGCGCGGCCGCACGGGTGCCCGCTCCCCCAGCGCAGACGCAGAGGGCCGCCGCCGCGCCGCGACCGTGGCCCGTCCCCGGCGGCCGTCCGACAGCCGCGCGAGCGCCCGAGATCTCCGACGCGCCCGCCCTCGACGGCGATACGGCCGACCAGGAGTCGGCCGGTCGCGGGGCACGAGCGCTCCCGCGCCGCCGCATCCTCGTCGCCGTCGGCCTCGTCGCGGCGATCGGTGTCGCCGCGAGCATCGCGATCCCGCCCCTGCTCGACTCGGGGCCCTCGCCTCGCAGTTCCCTCGCCGTCTTCGACCGCGAATTCACGGATGAGGAGCGCGAATACCTGACCCTGCTGCAGCGCGAGGGCCAGCGCGTGAACGTCGGCCCGCGCGTCATCGGCGGAGCAGAGTACGGCACGGTGCTCGCCTACCGATCGATCCGGAGCGACCCCGGGCAGCCCGAGCGCGATCAGGTGTGCCTCGCCGTCGCCGAGTACGAGCGCGCTGCGCAATCGCCGCAGATCAACGACTGGCAGTGCGTCGATCGCGACGACTTCGAGGCCGAGGGCGCGCGGCTGACGCTCTTCGGGCTCGGGGGCCAGTACGACGTCGACTGGGGGCCGAGCGGCCGGGCGCGGGTCGACGTCATCATGACCGAGGCGCAGCGCCTCGCCTTCGAACCCGGCGTCGAGACCCCCTTCCTCGACCGACCGGCCACGGCCCTGGAGCAGGAGTACCTCGAGGACCAGCTCGTGGCCGAGCAGACCGAGGTCATCCCAGAGCAGGTGCGCTTCATCTTCCCGCTCGCGAACTTCGTCGACCCCGAGGGCTCCACCGGCGAGTGGCGCGCCCCTGAGGCAGGCGGCTCGTGGATCGCCGCCTCGACCGTGGTCGCCATCGGCTCGGGCGAGCGGCTCGCGTGCCTGAGCGTGATCGACCTCCGCGAGCTCGAGCCGGGCGAGCTCGCCACCGGCGTCGCGGCCGAGGGCGCCGCACCGGTGGGCACGCAGGCCGAGAGCGCCTGCCTCGCGATCTCACAGTTCGATGGCCGGGCCTTGACCTTCACGATCGAGCGCGAGGGCGTGACGATCATCGTCACCTGGAGCTCGACGGGCGATATCTCGGCGCTGACGACCGGCGCAACCCCGTGAAGAACGTCGACCGGGCGCAACTCGAGCGCTGGGCGTACGGTCGCTCGACGACCCCCGAGGAGTACGAGCGCGCCTCGCTCGCCGCCGACGAGCTGCAGCGCCGTGCGGCTGTCGAGCGCGAGCGCGCCGAGCTCGCTGCTCGTGAACCCTTCGCTCGCGCGGTCGCGCACGAAGGGGTCGACGACACCGCGGGCGAGCATCCGGAGCCGCTGACCGACGGCGAACGCCGCTCCCGCCGACGGATGCTCGCCACGGGCATCGCCGGTGTCACGGCAGCCGCGCTCGCCCTCGTCGGGGGCATCGTCGTGCTCAGCCAGCCGAACCCCGACCCCCTCGCCATCTTCGAGACGGAAGAGACGCAACTCGACCGGAACTGGACTCAGAGGCTCGAGAGCTGGGGTTTCGGCCCCTTCATTGCGGGCCCGAGAACGACCGAGCTGGCCGACGAGCGCGTCATCATTGTTGCGAGGGTGTCGAATGTACCCGACGGTCGAAGCACGTCCTGGGACCCGTATTGCTTGTTCTTCGCGTCTCCGACCAACACCGGGGATGGTTCGTGGGGGCTCAGTTCGGAGTGCACCTATCCCGAGAAGTTCGAGCGTGAAGGCCTGACACTCCCTGACCGCCCCTCGGCCTCCGGCGACGGGTTCGACACCGCCATCTGGGGCCCCTCTGGCGAACCACGCTACGAACAGAATCTGCCGCTCGATGACAGCGAAAGCTCACCGTCGATCATCGACATCCTCACGAATCCTCTGTTCGGCTTTGAGCAGGTGGGGGATGTCGGTCCGATCATTCACGATCCGGATCGTTTGCTCATGGGCCCACACGTCGCGTACGACGCTCCCACAATCGCCGACGACCCTGTGGTCGTTCAGATGTACCTTCTCGACGGCCTCACCGAGACCGCTGAGCCCGAGCTCTGCATCCGCGTCACCCACCCCGACGGCGATCCCGCGACAGCATGCACGCCCCTTTCGAGCGCGCGCGAGAACGGCATCTTCGTCGTCATGGCGATCGCCGATGAAAACTGGATCGTCAGCGTCGATGCCGCGGGCGTCGTGAACGCCCAGCAGGCGCAGGTCGCGATTCCCGACTGACGCGTGCGCTAGAGCGCGCGCGGGTGCGCCGTCGCCCAGGCCTCGCGCACGGCATCTGCCGTCACGAGCGTGTAGAGCTGGGTCGTAGCGACACTCGCGTGCCCGAGCAGCTCTTGCACGACGCGCACGTCGGCGCCGCCCTCGAGCAGGTGGGTCGCGAACGAGTGGCGCAGGGTGTGCGGCGAGAGGTCGGCGGTGAGGGATGCCCGCGCCGCGGCATCCCGAATGACCAACCACACGCTCTGCCGCGACAACCGCGCGCCGCGCGCGCCGAGGAAGAGCGCGGGTGTCGAGGCTCCCCGGGGCGCGAGCAGCGGCCGCGCGCGCACGAGGTAGGCCTCGAGCGCCTCACGCGCGTAGCGCCCGAGCGGCACGATGCGCTGCTTGCGGCCCTTGCCGAAGAGGCGCACGGCGTCACCGACCGCGATTCCTCCGCCCTCGGTCGCCCCATCGCCGATGACATCATCGACGGCGAGGTCGACGGCTTCACTCACCCGCGCACCCGTGGCGTAGAGCAGTTCGAGGAGGGCTCGATCGCGAAGCGCGATCGGGTCGTCGCCGCCGCAGGCTTCGAGCAGGCGCTCGACCTCGTCGATCGTGATCGCCTTCGGCAGTCGCTTCGCCTGCTTCGGCGGGCGCTGCTCGGCGGCGACATCGCGGGCGACGAGACCCTCTTCGACGAGGAAGCGGTGCCAGCCGCGCACGCTCGACAGCATGCGCGCGGCGCTCGAGGCGCTCACCCCCGCGCGGCCGTCGTGCGCCTCGCGCACCGCGACGACAAACGCCGAGACGTCGGCCTCAGCAATGGTCGCGGGGTCAGCGATCCCACGCTCAGTGAGATGCACCAGGTAGCGCGCGAGGTCGCGGCGGTAGGCCGAGACGGTGTGCGGCGAGCGTCCGCGCTCGAGCTGCACATGCCGAAGGTACCGCTCCGCGGCGCCCGCGAGCTGCGGTGATGTCGCCACCGCCCGGTCTTCGGGCGCACCCACTGGCGTGTCGCGGCTCACCGCCGGCGTGTCGCCGTCATCACCGGGGCGGGGCGACACCGCTCAGCCCCGCGAGCGCCGGGCGTGCTCGGCCAGCACGGCGGCCATGAAGATGCCGTTGTGCACGCGACCGGCGAGCACGGCATCCACCGCCTCGTCGAGCGCGACCCATCGCAGCACGATGTCGGCCTCCTCCGAATCGCGCGCGAAGACTTCGGGCGCCGCCGAGAGCCCCGTCGCGCGGAAGACGTGGATCACTTCGTCCGACCCGCCGGGCGAGGTGTGCATCGTGATGAGCGGCTGCCACTCGGCGGCGACGAGGTCGGCCTCCTCGGCCAATTCTCGCCGCGCGGCCTCGAGCGGCGGCTCGCCCTCGACGTCGAGCAGCCCCGCGGGCAGCTCCCAGTTGCGCATCTGGATGGGGTGCCGGTACTGCTGGATGCTCAGCACCCGATCATCGGCATCGACAGCCAGCACGGCCACGGCGCCGGGGTGCTCCATGAACTCGCGTGTGAGGGCACCCTCGCCGTAGGCGAAGCGCTCGCGGCGGATATCCCACACGACGCCCGCGAAGGCCACGTCGCTCTGCAGCACCTCGACGCCGAACCCTT
>LNFD01000200.1 GCA_001464255.1 Actinomycetales bacterium Ga0077552
GGTCGTCGACGCCGAGGCGCGGTTCGCGGATGCGCCCGAGGTGCCGCGGCCCGAGCGCTGGGGCGGGTTCCGCATCGTGCCCGACCGTGTGGAGTTCTGGCAGGGCCGCACCTCGCGCCTGCACGACCGGCTGCTGTTCCACCGCGAGGGCTCGGGCTGGCGCGTCGAGCGCCTGCAGCCCTGATCGCTCTCGCGGGAATACCGCCGGTCGTGAGAGTGTTGACCCAGTCGATACATACGCATAGATAGGGGAGACCAGTGGCCATTGCCGACGCGAACGATCTCGAGCTGGGCATCGACACCTTCGGTGACGTCACGAACGGGCCCGACGGGCGGCCCTTGCCCTACGGCCAGGTGATCCGCAACGTCGTGGAGGAGGGTGTGCTGGCCGATCAGGTCGGCGTCGACGCCATCACGATCGGCGAGCACCACCGTGACGACTTCGCCGTCTCCGCGCCCGACGTCGTGCTCACGGCCATCGCCGCGCGCACCGAGCGCATCCGCATCGGCAGCGGCGTGACGGTGCTGAGCTCCGACGACCCCATCCGCGTGTTCCAGCGCTTCGCGACGATCGACGCGATCTCGAACGGCCGCGCCGACGTCATCATGGGGCGCGGCTCGTTCACCGAGTCCTTCCCGCTCTTCGGCTACGCGCTGCAGGACTACCAGACGCTCTTCGAGGAGAAGCTCAACCTCTACGCCGAGGTGCGCAAGGAGCAGCCCGTCACGTGGCAGGGCTCGACGCGCGCTCCGCTGCAGAACCAGATGGTCTACCCGACGACCGAGAGCGGCGCCCTGCGCACCTGGGTCGGCGTCGGCGGCAGCCCCGAGTCGGTCGTGCGCGCGGCGAACTACGGCTTCCCGCTCATGCTCGCCATCATCGGCGGCCCGGCCGAGCGCTTCGCGCCGTTCGTCGAGCTGTACCACCGCGCGCTCACGCAGCTCGAGCAGCCCTGGCAGCCCGTCGGCGTGCACTCGCCCGGCTACATCGCCGAGACCGACGAGCAGGCGATGGAGGAGCTGTGGCCCGCCTACGAGCAGATGTTCGGCCGCATCGGGCGCGAGCGCGGCTGGGGCCCGACGACCTACGCGCACTTCCAGCAGGAGGTCGAGCACGGTTCGCTCTACGTGGGCTCGCCCGAGACGGTCGCCCGCAAGATCGCGGCCACGGTCTCGGCCCTCGGCATCCAGCGGTTCGACCTGAAGTACAGCACGGGCCCGCTGCAGCACGAGAAGCTCATGCGGGCGATCGAGCTCTACGGCACGCAGGTGATCCCGCGCGTGCGCGAGCTGCTCGCCGAGCGCCTGGTGCCGGCCGGCGCCTGAGCGCGCGGCCGGCCCGGGCGTCGGGCTACGGCCCGGTGACGACGGCGATGCCCGTGGCGCCCGCGGCGCTCTCGACGCTGCCGCCGTTCGTGAGGTCGGTGAAGCCGAGGCCGGCCATACGGTCGATCGCCTGGGCCGAGCGGTTGCCGCTGCGGCAGTAGACGTAGTAGCTGCCCGCGGGGTCGAGCTGGCTCACGAGCGCCTCGAAGTCGGGTGACTGCACGTCGATGTTCACGGCGCCGTCGAGGTGGCCGCTCGCGAACTCGGCGGGGGTACGCACGTCGATGACGACGGTGTCGGCATCGAGGGCGACGGGCTCGGTGGGGCTCGCACAGGCGGTCGCGCCGAGCGCGAGGCCGAGGGCGAGCGAGATCGAGAGCAGGATGCGGCGCATGGTTCCTCCGGGGTCGGTGAGGAGGCCAGCGTACCATATACCCCCGGGGGTATTCAGGAGACTCGACGCCACCGCCCGCCGATGCGGTGCTTGACTGGGCGCATGGTCTCTCCCGCGCTCGACCGCCGCGTGCTCGTCGTCGCGATCCTCGCCGCCTTCGTCGCGTTCCTCGACGGCTCGATCGTGACGGTCGCCCTGCCCGCCATCACCGACGAGCTCGGGGGCGGGCTGCCGGTGCAGCAGTGGGTCGTGGATGCCTACCTCATCACCCTCGGAGCCCTCATCCTGCTCGCCGGCTCGCTCAGCGACCTGCTCGGCCGCGTCGCTGTGCTGCGCATCGGGCTCATCGGCTTCGGCGTGACCTCGCTCGCCTGCGGCCTGGCACCCACGGCCGAGCTGCTCATCGTCGCGCGCGCGGCGCAGGGTGTCGCGGGCGCGCTGCTCGTGCCGAGCTCGCTCGCGCTCATCATGAGCGCCCACCGCGGCGACGGTCAGGCGCGTGCCATCGGGCTCTGGACGGCCTGGACCTCGGCGGCCTTCATCGTGGGCCCGCTGCTCGGCGGGGTGCTCACCGACCTCATCAGCTGGCGCTGGGTGTTCGTCATCAACGTGCTGCCGATCGCCGTGACGCTCGTGCTCATGCGGGCGATGCGCAACGAGCCCGCCGCCGTGCGCACTCCCATCGACGGCCTCGGTGCGGCGCTCGGCGCGGTCGGGCTCGGGGGTGTCGTGTTCGCGCTCATCGAGCAGGCCAACTACGGCTGGTCGTCGCCCGTCGTGTGGGTGCCGCTCGTCGTGGGCGCCCTGAGCCTGATCGGCTTCATCGTGCGGCAGGCCACGGCGCAGCATCCGATGATGCCGCTGTCGCTTTTCCGTCAGCGCAACTTCGCCGTCGGCAACCTCGCCACGGTCGCGATCTACGCGGCGCTCTCGGTGTCGGGGCTCGTCATCGTCGTCTACCTGCAGCAGGTGGCCGGGCTGAGCGCGACCGTCTCGGGGCTCGTGATGCTGCCGCTCACGATCATGCTCATCGCGCTCTCGTCGCGGTTCGGCACGCTCGCGGGCCGCCTCGGGCCGCGCTGGTTCATGGCGGGCGGCCCCGCGCTCGCGGCGCTCGGCTTCGTGCTGCTGCGGGCCATCGAGACCCCCTTCGACTTCGTCTCGCAGGCGCTGCTCGGCGTGCTGCTCTACGGGCTGGGCGTCGCGATCACCGTGGCGCCGCTCACCTCGGCGATCCTCGGCGCGATCGAGCCCGAGCGCTCGGGCATCGCCTCGGCCGTCAACAACGCCCTCGCGCGCATCGCCGGCCTCGTCGCGATCGCTCTGCTCGGGGCCGTCATCGGCACGACCGTCGACGATGCCTGGCTCGATTCCGCACTGCTGCTGTGCGCGGGGCTCATGCTCGCGGGGGCGCTCATATCGGCGATCGGCATCCAGAACCCCGCGCGCGAGGCCGCGGTCTCCCCGCCCGCCGCCTAGGCGACGATCGAGCCCGCCGCCCCGGCAAGGGTGAGCACCGCCGCGAGCGCGGCGAGCGTGATGATGCGGAACAGTGCGCGCGATCCCGGCGCGCGCACGATGACGACGAGGCCCGCGACGAGCAGGACGAGTGTCGCCCCGGCGCCCACGAGCGTGAGCGGGGTCGCGGGCGCCGCGCCGAGCACGCCGAGAACCCCCGCCGTGGCGAGAGCGACGAGCGCGACCGCTCCCGCGCCGCGGGCGCCGAGCCGGTGGGGCAGCGCGCGGATGCCGTGACGCCGATCGGCCTCGAGATCGGGCAGCACGTTGGCGAAGTGGGCGGCGAGGCCGAGCATCCCGCCCATGACGACCGCCCACCACGCGGCGGGCCGGGGCTCCTCGCGGGCGAGCGCGACGAGCACGGGCAGCAGCGCGAACGCCACCGCGTAGCAGGCCGTCGCGAGCAGCGTGCGCTTGAGCCCCGCGTTGTAGGCCCAGCCTGCGCCGAGTGCGACGAAGTGGGCGAGCGCGAACGCCGGGCCGAGGACGAGCGAGAGGGCGAGGGCCGTCGCCGCGGCGCCGATCGCGAGGCCCATGATCGTGCGCGGTCGCACATCGCCGCGCACCACAGGCTTATCGGTGCGCGCGGCGTCGGTGTCGCGCGCGGCGTCGATCGCGTCGTTCGACCAGCCGATCGACAGCTGGTTGGCGGCCATGATCACACCGATCACGAGCACGCGCCATGGTTCCAGGCCGCTCACGATCGCCAGCAGCACCGTCACGAGCGTCACGACGAAGGAAGGCCCCACGTGCGCCGCGCCGATGATCGCCCGCAGCGCTCGTGCCATGAGGCCCATCGTAGGCGGCACCCCGGCCCGGGGTCGTCGGGCGACGCGCGGCTACCATCGAGGCATGCGACGACCTGAGCGGCGGCCCCGCGCGATCGGCGCTGTCGTCGCGCTCGCCCTCGTCGCGCTGGCCGGATGCTCGGCCGAGGTCGTGCCCGAGCCGCCGCAGCCCGGTCGGCTCGTCGGGGCGCCCGCACCGCTCGACCCCGCGCAGGTCTACCTGCAGCAACGCATCGCCGCGATGACCCCCGAGCAGAAGGTCGCCGCTCTCATCATGGTGCACGTGCCGGGCACCGACCCGGCCGCGATCCGCGCCGTCGTCGACGCGCACGGCTTCGGCGGCGTCATCCTCATGGGTGACAACGTCGGTGGTCCGGCCAGCACCGTGGCGTCGCTGACGGGGGCGCTCAGCAGCGAGCCGGGGCTCCCGGTGCTCACGGCGATCGACCAGGAGGGCGGCATGGTGCGGCGCCTGACCGACGATCTCGGGCTCGCCGCCCGCGACCTGTGGCCGCTCGACCCGTCGGTCGCCGAGCAGGCCTTCGCCGCCCGATCCGCGCTCGTGGCGCAGGCGGGGGTGCTCATCAACTTCGGCATCGTCGCCGACGTCACGCCCGACCGCGCGTCGTTCATCCGCCCGCGCACGCTCGGTGAGACCCCCGAGGCCGCGGCCGAGCGCGTCGCCGCCGCGGTGCGCGGCGAGCAGGGCACGGTGCTCTCGACCCTCAAGCACTTCCCCGGGCACGGGGCGAGCCCCGACGACTCGCACGTGAGCATCCCGCGATCGGGTATCGATCTCGCGACCTGGCGCGCGACGCACGCCGTGCCGTTCGCGGCGGGCATCGCCGCCGGAGCGCCCCTCGTCATGACGGGCCATCTGCAGTTCGACGCCATCAGCCCGCTGCCGGCCTCGCTCTCGCCGACCTGGATCGACATCCTGCGCACCGAGCTCGGCTTCGAGGGCGTCATCGTCACCGACGACCTGCTCATGCTGCAGCGGTCGGGGGTGGCGGCCTACGCCGACCCCGTGAGCAACGCCATCCAGGCCCTCGCTGCGGGAAACGACCTCGTGCTCTTCGTGCTGCCGGGCGACCCCGCGACGGTCGGCTTCGACCCGGCCGGGCTCGTGGATGCTCTCGCCGCAGCCCTCGCCGACGGGCGGCTCGACGAGTCGCGCATCGACGCCTCCCTGGAGCGGGTGCTCACGCTGCGACGCGCCGCATCGGGCCTCGAGGGGCCGTTCGTCGACTGCGGGCCGAAGTGCGCGGGTCAGTCGCCGCGATCGCTCGCGGTGCACGGCATCGACGCGGGCGAGCGTCGCCCCGCCTTCTGAGCCGGGCCGCTAGAGCGTGGGCAGCTCGAAATCGGTGACGCGCTCGGGCAACTGGTTGATCGAGACGCCGCGGGGCACGACCTCGGCCGTCGCCGGCTCGATCGTGGCGACGGTCGCGGTGATGGCGCCGAGCACGACGGCGAGAGTGCCGAGACCGGTCACGATCGCGGTCAGCGGGGTCAGTCGGCGGTGGCGCTCGAGACTGATCATGATGGCGCCGACGAGCATCAGCGTCGCCGCGGTGATCACCAGTGCGATCATGAGTGTCATCGTTCCCGTCGGGTATCGAGAAACGCGGCACCGCGGGTGACGGGCCGTATTCGGGTGCGGGCGGATGGGGGCTCCGGCCACCTCCCAGGCTACGCCTCCTGCCCGTCGATCGGCAACCGTTCCCGAGCCGGTCTCGCACCCCCTTCGGGGGTGATTCGGGCGGGGGACCAGGGTCGAAAGTCCCGTTCGCGGCGCCGCTCGACTGCTCGACGCGCCGTCGCGCGTCGCCCGCCCCTCGGCGGAGCGGTCAGAATGGAGTCGTGCCCGCATCGAGCGATCGTCTTCTCCACCGCGACGTGCTCGACGCTGTCGCCGCATCGCTCGACTCGACCCTCATCGACGCCCAGGCCCTGCAGGTCGAGCCCACGGGCAACGGCTTCACGCACGGGTACCGCGTGAGTCTGCGCGACGCGGCGGGCGCGACGGCCGACCACACGGTCTTCGTCGAGACCTCGCCGCCCGAGGCCACCCGCCCCGGGGTGCTCGCGCTCAGCAACCCCGGAACGGGCGAGCGCGTCGACGTCTGGGTGTACCCGGCCGACCCCGCCCTGCCCGCCCTGCGCACGGCGGTCTACGCCGAGGCGGCCGGTGTCGTGCTCGCGCGGCTCGGCCTGCCGGTCGACTCGCTGCGCGTGAGCCTCGCCGCCTACCGGCCGGGCAAGCGCGCGGTCGTGCGGGTCGACACCGGCAGCACGGCGTACTTCCTCAAGGTCGTGCGCCCCCCGGCCGCCGAGCCCCTCCAGGCCCGGCACTCGCTCTGGCGCGAGGCGGGCGTGCCCGTGCCGGCCGTGCTCGGCTGGAGCGAGGAGGGGCTCGTCGCCCTCGAGGCGCTCGCGGGCTCCGAGCTCATCGCGGTGCTCGACCGCATCCCCGACCCGGATGCCCTGCTCGACGAGATCGAGGCCCTCGTCTCCTCGATCGCGCGCGTCCCCTCTGTCTCGGCGGCCCGGGCATCCCTCGTGCGCCGGGTCGACTGGTACGAGGAGCGCCTGATCGAGCAGCTGCCGGCGAACGACGGCCTCATCGAGCGCACGGCGCGCACGATCGCGAAGCGCTTCGCGGCCGGGGGCACCCCGCCGCCCTCGCGCACCGTGCACGGCGACCTGCACCTGGCCCAGCTGCTCGTCGACCCTGCCGCGCCCGCGCGCATCACGGGCGTGCTCGACATCGACACCTCGGGCTGGGGAGACCCCGCCGACGATGCCGCGGCGCTCTACGCGCACCTCATCGCGACCGTGGTGCACGACGGGGGCAGCCGGGCAACGGTGCGGGCCCGGCGGTCGTCGGTGCTCGCCGACGGCTGGCGCCGACGCTGGTTCCGCTCGGGCGAGAGCGGCTTCGTCGACCGCGCCCACGCGATCGCGGCGACGCAGCTGCTCGGGCACGCGCTCTCGCGCTCCGCCGCCGGTTCGGCCGGTGCCACGGAGCTGATCGAGCGCGCCCACCGCGTCGTCAATGCGGATGAGAGGCCTCTCACCACGTCCTCCTGGTGATCTCATGCCTGCGGGCGAGAGTGGCTCCATCGACGCAGGCCGCCTGGTCTGCTCAGGAGGAGGATCATCATGGACAGCAAGAACTGGATCGCCGTCGGAGCCGCATCCGCGCTCAGCCTCGGCGTCATCGCGGGCGGGGCGGCGAGCGTCGCCAACGCCATGCCGCTCATCGAGAACGCCACCGGGCTCTCGGTTCCCGGCATCGGCGCGGTGACCGACGGCGGGAAGGGCGCCGACCTCGACTTCCGCGTCTCGAGCGACAGCATCGTCTCGCCCGCCTCCACGGCCTCGCCCGTGACGCCCTCGCCGGCGTCGGCGGAGACCGCCGCCTCGCCCGTGTCGGTCGCGAGCGTCGCCTCGCCGATCAGCCCGGTCTCGCCGCTGAGCCCCGTCTCGCCGATCAGCCCGGCGTCGCCGATCAGCCCCGTGTCGCCGATCACCCCGGCTTCGCCGCTGAGCCCCGCCTCGGTCGACAGCCCCGCCTCGCCCGCGAGCATCGACTCGGACGACAGCGACGACTGACGACTCGTCGCCCGGCGCTCCTGCGCCCCCGGTGAATGGCGTCGTTCGGGAGCCGTTCGCCCGCAGCCCTCGATGAGAGATCTCTCATCGGGGGCTGTCGCGCTTCTCACGCTCGGCCGCGAGAATAGCGGAGCACGACGACACCCGATCGCGCATCCCGATCACCCGAGGAGGGCCTCATGGCCGCAGCGAAGCACTGGATCGCCGTCTCGGCGATCTCGGCGCTCGGGGTCGGGCTGCTCGCCTCAGGCGCCATCGGCGTCGCGAACGCCATGCCGCTCGTCGACTCGACGACGACCGCCGAGGTGCCGCCCATCTCCACCCTGCCGGGCGACGTGAAGGGGAGCGCCGATTCCGGTGACGTGTCCTTCCCCGTTCCTTCGAGCTCGCCGGAGCCCGCGTCGGTGCCCACGGTCGAGCCGGCGCCCCCGGTCGCGCCCCAGCCGGTCGCTCCGGCGCCGCCGACCGTGGCGGGCGATTCGCCCGTGAGCCTCGCGAGCCCCGTGAGCGTCGACGACGACTGATCGCGCCGCGCCCGGTCAGACCAGCCGGTAGCCCATGCCGCGCACCGTCTCGATGTGCTCGGCCCCGATCTTGCCGCGCAGGTACCGCACGTACACGTCGACGACGTTCGAGCCAGGGTCGAAGTCGAAGCCCCACACGCGGCTCAGCAGCTGCTCGCGCGAGAGCACCTGCTCGGGGTGCCGCAAGAACTGCTCGGCGAGCGCGAACTCGCGCGCCGAGAGGTCCATCGACCGCTCGCCGACCGACACGCGCCGGGTCTTGAGGTCGAGGGTGACCTCGCCGTGGCGCAGCGCGGTCTCGACGGCGGTCTGCTGCCCCGATTCGCGAAGCCGCAGCCGGATGCGCGCCACGAGCTCGTCGAACTTGAAGGGCTTCGGCAGGTAGTCGTTGGCCCCGCCGTCGAGGCCCGCGACGGTGTCGTCGACGCTCGTGCGCGCCGTCAGCATGATGATGGGCATGGTCTCGCCGCTCGCCCGCAGGCGGTCGAGCACCGCGAAGCCGTCGATGCCCGGCAGCCCGACGTCGAGCAGCACGAGGTCGAACGACCCCGTGGCGACGTAGTCGAGGGCGTCGAGGCCGTTCGCGACCACGGTCGGCGTGTAGCCCGCGGCGGCGAGGCCCTTCTCGATGAACGAGGAGATGCGCTTCTCGTCCTCGACGATCAGGATGCTGGTCACTCGCCCCTCCTGGGGTTCTCGGTGTCGGTCGGGGCCTCGTCGAAGCCCGCGGCGGGGGGCGGGGGGGCCGCCCCGGTGTCGAGGGTGGGCACGACGATGCCGAACCGCGCCCCCTCCGACGAGCTGTCGAGGCTCACGTAGCCGCCGTGGGCGCGGGCGATCGCGGCGACGATCGGCAGCCCGAGCCCGGAGCCGGCGATGCCGCGCCCGGTGTCGGCGCGGCCGAACCGCTCGAAGATGCGCTTCTCGGCCCCGAGCGGGATGCCCGGCCCCGCATCGGAGACCCAGAACTCGACCGTGCCCGCGTAGGCGGTGCTGCCCACGCGCACCGTCGACCCCGCGGGCGAGTACTTCGCGGCGTTGTCGGCGAGCTGCAGCCAGGCCTGGGTGAGGCGCGAGGGCGACAGCGGCGCGACCGCGTCGGCGGTCTCCTCGAGCACCCAGTCGTGCCCGGGGATCGCCTGCATCTTGCTGAACACGAGCGCCGTCAGATCGGCGACATCCGTGGGCTCCGCCAGCACCGCCTGGCGCTCGACACGAGCGAGCACATCGATGTCGGTGACGAGCTCGGCCATGCGATCGAGCTCGTCGATGGCGATATCGCGCACGGCCCGCACGTCGTCGGGCTTCGTCGCATCGAGCAGCTCGAGGTGCCCGCGCACGATCGTGATCGGCGTCTTGAGCTCGTGGCGCACATCGTCGAGCAGCTGCCGCTGGCTCGTGAGCGCCTCGTCGATGCGGTCGAGCATGGCGTTGACGGTCTCGGTGAGCGCCGAGACGTCGTCGTGGCCGTTGACGGGGATGCGCTCGCTGACATCAGCGGCGGTGATGCGCGAGGCCGTCTCGGAGAGCGTGCGGATCGGGGCGAGCAGGCGCCCCGCGACGAACCAGCCGATGACGCCGATCGCCGCGAGCGAGAGCAGGGCGAGGCCGGCGTAGGTGAGGAAGGCCCCGCCGACCTCGTCGACCGCGCGCTGTGCGTCCACGGCCGTGACGAAGACCCCGAGCTGCTCGTCGCCGTCGATGCGGACGGGGACGCTCACGTAGCGGAGCGTTCCCACGCTCGTGATGGCCGTGCCGAGCGTGACCTCGCCCGCGGCCGCCTCCTGCCAGGCACGGGCGATGAACTCTGGGTCGTCCTGCAGTTCGAACGCGGTCTCGACGAACGGGAGCCAGCGAACCTCGCCGTCGATGATGCCGACGCTGCTCTCGTGCCGGCCGGGCACGAGCCGCTGCAGGATGTCGCTCAGCGCCTCGACGGCGGTCGTCGGCAGCGCCGCCGCCTCGGGGGCGTTCTCGTCGGAGTTTGACGTCGATGCACCGGTGACGATGCCGCGCGCAGCCTCGACCGAGGCGAGCAGCTCGGTGTCGAGCCCCTCGAGGACGCGGTCTCGCTGCACGAGGTAGGCGGTGAAGCCCGACACCGTCATGCCGAGCGCGGTCACGATGAGGATGACCGCGAGGATGCGCGACCGCACCGAGAAGCGGGGGAGCGGGCTGCGCGGCATCCCCCCATTATCGGCGGGGCGTCGGCGCCGAATGCCCAGATGAGAACACTCTCACCGCTGGCCGGCCCAGTCGCGCGCGAGGGCGCGCAGGTCGACCACCTCGGCGGGCTCGATCGTGAGAGCACCGTCGTGCTCGCGCACGACGCCCGTGACGAGCAGGAAGCGCGTGGCGAGCGCCGCCCGCAGCGAGCGCGGCGCCCGGGCCGCGAGCACGAGCGGCAGCACGGCCGTGCCGTCGTCGAGCAGGGCGTCGCCCGCGAGCATCGCCTCGGGCGGTCGGCGCTCGCCACCGACGCGCACGGTGCGCCCGGCGCTGCGCGCATCGAGGTCGCCGAGGGCGACGGCCTCGGCGGCGGCGAGCAGCGCGTCGAAGGCGCGCATCGCCTCGCCCGCGCGGGGTCGCGGCGGACGCGCCGGTTCGGGGATGTCGTCACCGTCGACGAACAGCACGGGATGCTCGGGGCCGGCGCGCCGCGAGAGCCGTCGGGCCATGCCGTACCTCCCGCGCCTCCGCGTGCTCGAACGCCGAGAGTCTATCGAACAGATGTTCGATCGTCGGGCGCGCTAGCCTTCCTCGGCGGGATCGCTCAGCAGCCCCACCTCGGCGAGCTGCTCGGCGAGCCCGGCGCCGTCGGGCGCCCACACCCAGGGGATGCCGCTCGTCGGCTGCCCGTCGTCGTCGAGGTGGCTGCGGCCGCCGGCGAGCACGGCCTCGGGCGTCGAGAGCTGGCGGATGGCGACCGCGGCGACGTTGTCGGGATGCTCGGTCGAGAACTCGCGGTACAGCGACTCGTCGTGCTGGCCGTCGTCGCCGATGAGCACCCAGCGGATCGAGGGGAACTCGCGGGCGAGCCGCGCGAGGCTCGCGCGCTTGTGCTCCTGACCGCTGCGGAAGAGCCGATCGTGCGTCGGCCCCCAGTCGGTGAGCAGCATCGTGCCCGCGGGGTACAAATGGCGGCTCATGAAGCGGTCGAGAGTGGGGGCCACGTTCCACGCGCCCGTCGACAGGTAGATGACGGGCGACCCCTCGTGCTCGCGCGTGAGGCGCTCGAGCAGGACGGCCATGCCCGGCACCGGGCGGCGCGCGTGCTCGTCGAGCACGAAGGTGTTCCAGGCGGCGAGGAAGGGCCGGGGGAGCGCCGTGACCATGACCGTGTCGTCGATGTCGCTGACGATGCCGAGCTGGGCATCCGGATCGACGACGAAGATGCGCGCCGTGACGGGTGCCGAGCCCTCGGCCTGCAGCGTGATGGTGCGCAGGCCGGGCTCGAGGGCCACGGCGAGGTCGACGTCGACCACGCCGCCGCGGTCAGCGTTCACGACGAACCGCTGGCCGTCGGCGGTGATCGTCACCGGGCAGTCGGCGACGGGGATGCTCACGAAGCTGCGCCAGCCACGGATGGTCTCGGGCGTGCGGCGCGTCGCGTCGGGCCGCACGAGCAGCACGCGGCACAGCACGCGGATCCAGCCGTTGCCCCCGTACCCGCTGTAGGGGATGACCACGGGCTCGAGCCCGCGCTTCCGACCCTGCCGCTCGCGCATGCGGTGGAAGCGGTCTTCGAGGGCGACGGCCCGTCGTGCCCATGGGGCTCGCGGCCCCGGATCGGGGGCGTCAGTCTCGGCCGGCACCTGCCCAGTGTGTCAGACACGGGCGCGTCGCGAGGGCCCGCCCGGGGCTGCCGTCGGGCGCATTGTGCAGTCGAGGTGCACAGAACGGTCCAGGTCGGCGCGTGTTCGCGCGCCGAACATCAAGTCAGAATAAACACCGCGTCAACACGCGATTCCCTCACCTCGAGGAGTACGCTGGCGGCGTCGAAAGGGTCCATCGTGAACATCATCGAGTCCAGCACACCGCTGCTGAGCGCCTCCGCTCCCATCCGCAACGAGCCGGTGCAGGCCCGCAGCACGGCCCGACTGGCCACGCTGCTCGACTCCGCCGCCGCCGTGATCGATGAGATCGGCTACGAGCGCCTCACCACCGCCATGGTCGCCGAGCGCGCGGGCGCCTCCATCGGCACCGTCTACCGCTACTTCCCCGACCGCATCGCGGTGCTGCAGAGCCTCGCGGCCCGCAACTCCGAGCGGCTCATGGGCCGCGTCGCCGCCGAGCTCGTCCCCGCGCGTCACGCCTCGGCGACGGATGCCCTGCTCGCCGTCCTCGACGCGATGACCGAGCTCTTCCGCACCGAGCCGGGTTACCGCTCGGTGCGCGTGGGCGACGTGCTCGACCTGCTGCCGCCGACGACGGAGTCGACCGCGAACGCCGCGATGGCCGATGTCGTGGCCGACGCGCTCGTGGCGGGCTACGGCGCCGCCGACACCGTCGAGGTGCGTCTCGCCGTCGGCACCGCGGTCGAGATCGCCGATGCGCTCGTGGCGCGCGCCTTCGCGCGCGACGGGCGCGGCGACGCCGCACTGCTCGCCGAGGCCGCGCGCGCCGTACGGGCCGTGGTCGCCGGTCGGCTCTGAGCGCACCGCGCCGGTTACGGGCATCTGGACAACTGCCCAGAATCTGAGCGAATCGGAACGCGCTCCGCTCCGAATGCTGTTTGACTGAACGCGCGCTGGGCGCGCGCTCCGCACCGGCGGCAGCAGAGGGGAGAGCACCGTGATCGAGTTCCGCTCCATCTCCAAGCGGTTCGACGACGGTACCCTCGCGGTCGACGACTTCAGCCTCGTCATGCCGAGCCGGCAGACGACCGTGCTCGTCGGCTCGAGCGGCTCGGGCAAGACGACCCTGCTGCGCATGATCAATCGCATGGTCGACGCCACGAGCGGCGAGCTCGAGATCGACGGCGAGAACGTCTCGACCATCGAGCCCGTGCAGTTGCGGCGCCGCATCGGCTACGTCATGCAGAACTCGGGGCTTCTGCCGCACCGCCGGGTCATCGACAACATCGCGACGGTGCCGCGCCTCAACGGCGTGCCCAAGAAGCAGGCGCACGAGCGCGCCCTCGAGCTCATGGACACCGTGGGTCTCGACCGCGACATGGCCGAGCGGTACCCCTCGCAGCTCTCGGGCGGCCAGCAGCAGCGTGTCGGGGTGGCGCGCGGCCTCGCCGTCGACCCGAACATCCTGCTCATGGACGAGCCCTTCGGCGCCGTCGACCCCATCGTGCGCGCCGACCTGCAGCAAGAGCTGCTGCGCCTGCAGCGCGAGCTCGACAAGACCGTCGTCTTCGTCACGCACGACATCGACGAGGCCTTCCTGCTCGGCGACCAGGTCGTCATCCTCGAGAAGGGCGGCCGCATCGCGCAGAAGGGCACGCCCGCCGAGATCCTCGCCCACCCGGCGAGCGACTTCGTCGCGAGCTTCATCGGCGCCGATCGCGGCAAGCGTGCGCTGAGCATCCAGACCATCGACGGCGCGCAGGTGCTCGTCGACGGCGACGGCAACCTCGCCGGCCGACTCGTGGAGGCGGGCCCGGCGTGACCTGGGTGCTCAACAACCTCGGGCTGATCATCGAGCTCACGCTCGTGCACATCAGGCTGAGCATCCTGCCGATCATGCTCGGGTTCGTCATCGCGATCCCGCTCGGCTGGCTCGCCTACCGCTATCGGCTCACGCGCGGGCTCATCCTCACGCTCGTCGGGCTGCTGTACACGATCCCCTCGCTCGCGCTGTTCGTCATCCTGCCCCCGCTGCTCGGCATCGGGTTCCTCAGCGAGGCCAATGTGCTCATCGCGCTCACGATCTACGCGGTCGCGATCATGGCGCGCTCGGTGGCCGAGGCGCTGCAGAGCGTCGATGCCGATGTGCGCCAGGCCGCGACCGCCGTCGGCTACTCGAGCTGGAGCCGGTTCTGGACGGTCGATTTCCCGCTCGCCGGCCCTGTGCTGCTCGCGGGCCTTCGCGTCGTCGCCGTCAGCACCGTGAGCCTGCTCACCGTCGGCATCGTCGTGGGCGTGCAGAGCCTCGGCTACCTGTTCCTCAACGGGTCGCAGCGCGGCATCGTCGAAGAGGTGCTCGCGGGCGTCGTCATGACCGTCATCGTGGCGCTGCTGTTCGACGGCGCGCTCGTGCTGCTCGGGCGGGCGCTCATGCCCTGGACCCGCGCGGCCCGGGCTCTGCCCGCACCGCCCCCGAGGGTGGCGATGGCATGAATCTCTTCGTGGATGCGTGGCTCTGGCTCGCCGACCCGCTCAACTGGCAGGGCCCGGGGTCGATCCCCGTGCGCATCGGCGAGCACTTGTTCTACACAGGCCTAGCGATGCTCGGTGCCGCCCTCGTCGCGATCCCGCTCGGCTGGCTCATCGGCCACACCGGCCGCGGCCGCGAGCTCGCGGTGGGTATCTCGGGCGCTGCACGCGCCCTGCCGACCTTCGGTCTGCTGTTCCTGTTCGTCATGCTCATCGGCGTCACGCTGCGCGGGCCGTCGACGGTGTTCGTGCTCATGCTGCTCGCAATCCCCCCGATCCTCGCGGGAGCGTACGCGGGCCTCGAGGTCATCGACCGGCGCACGATCGACGCCGCGCGGTCGATGGGCATGACCGAGTGGCAGATCCTGTGGAAGGTCGAGGTGCCGCTCGGTCTGCCGCTACTGATCGGCGGGCTGCGCAGCGCGACGCTGCAGGTCGTCGCGACGGTGACGCTCGCGGCCTACGTCAATCTGGGGGGGCTGGGCTACGACATCGTGCAGGGGATCCAGCTGCGGAGCTACGACCAGATGCTCGGCGCCGCCATCCTCGTCATCCTCCTCGCCCTGCTGTTCGACGCGCTGTTCGCGGTGCTCGAGCGCTACGCGGTCCCGCGCGGCGTGCGCGCGGGTCGCGACACCGATGTTCGCACGACGCCAACCGGGCGCCGCGCGACGGCGGAACTCACCGCCACCACCTGAAGAGAAGAGAAGAACTGATGTTCACAGCAAGGAACAAGGGCCGGTTCGCCATGACGGCGGCCGTGGTCGGGGCATCATTGGCCCTGGCAGGGTGTGCATCGGGCGACCCGCTGGCGCCCGAGCCGGATACGGACGCCCCTGCCGAGACGATCGTCATCGGCTCGCAGGCCTACTACTCGAACGAGATCATCGCCGAGCTCTACGCGCAGGCCCTCGAAGAGGGCGGCTTCACCGTCGAGCGCAACTTCCAGATCGGGCAGCGCGACGCCTACATCCCGGCCCTCGAGGCCGGCGAGGTCGACCTGTTCCCCGAGTACACGGGCAACCTCCTGCAGTTCTGGAACCCCGACACCACGGCCACGTCGTCGGACGACGTGTTCGCCGAGCTGCAGACCGTCGTTCCCGATGGCCTGCAGGTGCTCGACCAGTCGGCGGCGACAGACCAGGACAGCTACAACGTGACGGCCGAGTTCGCCGAGGCCAACGGCCTCGAGTCGATCGCCGACCTCGCGGGCGTCGACGGACTCATCCTCGGCGGAGCCCCCGAGCTCGAAGAGCGGCCGTACGGCCCGAGCGGCCTCGAGTCGGTCTACGGCGTCACGGTGGCCTTCCAGGCCACGGGCGACACCACGGTCGAGTCGCTGCTCGAAGGCATCGTCAACGTCGCCAACGTCTACAGCGCCGACCCGCGCATCGGCCAGAACGGCCTCGTGACGCTCGCCGACCCCGAGGGCCTCTTCCTGGCCTCGAACGTCGTGCCGATCGCCTCGGCCGACCTGCCGCAGGAGGCGGTCGACATCATCAACGCCGTCAGCGCCGCGCTCACGCCCGAGGGCCTCGTCGCCCTCAACGTGCAGAGCACGGTCGACCAGCTGAGCTCGGCCGAGATCGCCACGCAGTGGCTGACCGAGAACGGGTTCCTCGGCTA
>LNFD01000201.1 GCA_001464255.1 Actinomycetales bacterium Ga0077552
GGGGCGGGCGCCGCGAGGCGCCCGCCCCTTCCGCGTGCGATGCCCGCTCAGTCGTCTCGGGTGCTCGGGTCGCCGTCGCCGGGGTGGTCGGCGAAGCGGGCCACGTAGCGGTCGAGCAGCTTCTTGACGGCGAACACGAGCAGCCAGAAGCCGACGATGATGCCCACGAAGAAGACCGCGGCGTAGTCGAGCTGCTCGGCGATGCTGCGGTAGCCCTCGGCCGCGGCCGATCCGACCGTGACGTACGCGAAGGCCCAGAGGATGCAGGCGGGCGTGAGCCACAGCATGAACGTGCGGTACCGCAACGTGCTCATGCCCACCACGAGCGGTGTGAGCGAGTGCAGCACGGGCACGAAGCGCGAGATGAAGACGGCGATGCCGCCGCGGTGGTCGAGGAAGTTCTCGGCGCGCCGCCAGTTCTTCTCGCCCAGCCGCTGGCCGAGGCGGGATGCCCGCAGGCGCGGCCCGAAGAACCGGCCGATCGCGAAGCCGAGCGAGGCGCCCGTGAGCGCGCCGACGATGACGGTGATCGTCAGCGCCCAGTACTCGGCGGGGGAGTCGACGGCCGTGCTCGCGACGAGCACGACCGTGTCGCCGGGCACGATGAGCCCGAGCAGAATCGTCGTCTCGAGCATGATGAACAGCCCCGCGAGCGCCGTGCGCAGCACGGGGTCGACGCCCTGCACCAGGTCGAGGATCGCGTCGAGCAGCTCGTTCACGCGTCGAGCGTATCGACCGCCCCTGTGGCGACGCCGATTAGGGACCTTCGGCCCCTGTGCGCCCGGGCCCGCGTTCCTAGGCTCGAACCGGCAGCGTCGCCGCGTCCCCCTTCCACCCCATCCCCGCAAGGCAGGTGACCCGCTCGTGGTCGAATGGCTCGATCCCCTTCTTCTGGCCCGGTGGCAGTTCGGTCTCACGACCCTGTACCACTTCCTCTTCGTGCCGCTCACGATCGGCATGGTCGTGCTCGTGGCGATCCTGCAGACCGCGTGGGTGCGCACCGCGAAGCTGAAGTACCTGCACCTCACGCGCCTGTTCGGCAAGATCTTCCTCATCAACTTCGCCATGGGCGTCGTCACGGGAATCGTGCAGGAGTTCCAGTTCGGCATGAATTGGAGCGACTACTCCCGGTTCGTCGGCGACGTCTTCGGCGCCCCGCTCGCGATGGAGGGCCTGCTCGCGTTCTTCCTCGAGGCGAGCATGATCGGCCTCTGGATCTTCGGGTGGGACAAGCTGCCCCAGAAGCTGCATCTCGCCGTCATCTGGATGCTCGCCCTCTCGACGACGCTCTCCGCGTACTTCATCCTCGCCGCGAACGCGTTCATGCAGAACCCCGTCGGCTTCGAGATCAACGAGGAGCTGGGCCGGGCCGAGCTCACCGACATCGGCGCGGTGCTCACCAACCCCGTCGCGCTGACGCAGTTCCCGCACACGATCTTCGCCTCGCTCATGTTCGCGGCCGTCGTCGTCGTGGCCGTCGCGGCCTACCACCTCTCGAAGAATCAGTACCTCGACGAAATGCGCACGGCGCTGCGATTCGGCCTCGTCGTCAACCTCGTGGCCTTCGTCGGTGTCGCCGTCTCGGGCGACCAGCTCGGCCTCGTCATGGTGGCGACCCAGCCCATGAAGATGGCCGCCGCGGAGGCGCTCTACGAGACCACGGCGGGCGCATCCTTCTCGATCTTCACGTGGGGCACGCCCGACGGGTCG
>LNFD01000202.1 GCA_001464255.1 Actinomycetales bacterium Ga0077552
TCGAGCGTGAACGGCCCGAGCTGCTCGACCTGCCCCTCTTTCACGGTGTGCGTGTAGGGCTGGATGCGGTGCTCTTTGAGCTTCGCCTCGACGAAGGCCAGCGTGAGGGTCGAGCCGAGGATGGGGATGTCCTGCCGCATGCGCAGCAGGTAGGGCACCGCGCCGATGTGGTCTTCGTGGCCGTGCGTGAGCAGGACCGCGAGCACGTCGTCGAGGCGATCGCGGATGGGCCCGAAGTCGGGCAGGATCAGATCGACTCCCGGCTGGGTCTCCTCCGGGAAGAGCACCCCGGCGTCGATGATGAGCAGCTTGCCCGCGATCTCGTACGCGGTCATGTTGCGGCCGATCTCGCCCACCCCGCCCAGCGGGATGACGCGCAGCGTCGCCGGGTCGAGAGCGGGCGGGTCGAAGAGGTCGTTGGGCATGGTCCGCCTGACTGGTTGTGGAGCTCGGTGGGGCGCTCGCGCCCCCGGTTTCGGTCTATCGGGTGGTGCCGGCCACCTTGGGCAGGGCACCGCCGGCCGCGGCGTTGCGGTCGGGTCGGAAGTTGCTGAAGTCGACGCCGGCCACGTTCTTGACGAGGTCGAGCTCGTCTTCGATCACGGCGGCCTCGTGCTCTTCGGGGCCGACGAGCGGCAGGCGCACGCGCGGCGTGCCGATGCGGCCGAGGCCGTGCAGCACGTACTTGGCGGCGACCGTGCCGGGCACGTGGGTCATGATGGCGCGCACGAGCGGCTCGAGGTGCTGGTGCTCGGCGGTCGCCGTGGCGAGGTCGTTGTTGTTCACCGCGTCGACGATCGTGCGGTAGGGCCCCGGTGCGATGTTCGCCGTCACGCCGATGAGGCCCGTGCCGCCGATCGCGAGCGTCGGCAGCACGTTGGCGTCGTCGCCCGCGAAGTACATGAGGTCGGTCTGGTTGAGCACCCGGCTGACCTCGCTCAGATCGCCCTTGGCGTCTTTCACAGCGAGGATGTTCGGGTGCTTCGCGGCGCGCAGGATCGTCTCGTACTTGATCTCGATGCCGGCGCGGCCGGGGATGTCGTAGAGGATCACGGGCAGGTCGGTCGCGTCGGCGACCATGCGGAAGTGCGTGAGCACGCCCGCCTGCGTCGGCTTGTTGTAGTACGGCGTGACGACCATGACGCCGTCGGCGCCGGCCTTCTCGCTCGCCTTGTAGAGCTCGATGGCGTGCGCGGTCTCGTTCGAGCCGCCGCCCGTGATGATGGCGGCGCGGCCCGCGCTCACCGACTTGCCCACCTCGACGAGGCGCAGCTTCTCGGCGTCGGTCAGCGTGCTCGTCTCACCCGTCGTGCCCGTGACCACGATGCCGTCGGCGCCCGCCGTGATGACGTCGTCGATGTGCTTCTCGACCCCGGCCCAGTCGACCTCGCCGTCGGTGAGCATGGGCGTGACGAGCGCGACCAGCACCTGGCCGAAGGGATTGTGCGCAGACATGCCCTCAGGCTATCGGGTCGGGCGCGGGCCCGGGCCGGGCGGGCTAGGGGGCGACGCGGCCGTTGGCGTTGAAGGCCTCGAAGGTGAGGGGCATGAGCTCGGCGAAGTGGTGCTCCATGAGCTCGGCGACCATCTCAATCTCGCGCTGCGGGAACGAGGGGAAGTGCGTGCCCTCGCGCTTGGTGCGCAGGCTGAGGAAGTTCATGAGCGAGCGGGCGTTCATCGTG
>LNFD01000203.1 GCA_001464255.1 Actinomycetales bacterium Ga0077552
ATGGCGGCGAGCTCACCCGCGCGCACGGCGAGCGGAGCGGGTGCCCCCGTCGCTCCCCGGGCGAGCTTGGCCATGAGCTCGACGATGTCGACGCGCGCCGCGAAGTCGGGCAGGGCGGCGACGCGCTGCAGTCCGGCGAGCAGCGCGGCGGCCTCGCGCGACGAGAACCGGGGCTTGTCCTCCATGGGCGCGGCGCGGAAGCGGATGATGCCGCGCTCGTCGAAGTCGTCCCAGTCGATATCGAAGAGCGTCTCGTGCGTGTAGGTGCCGTCGGCGCCGGGCGTGCCGCTCATCGCGATGAGCATGACGGCCTTGCGCATCTCGTCAGGAGTCGTGCGGAAGTGCGCGGCAGCCTCGTCGACCGTCACGCGCACCTGGTCGATGAGGTAAGGCACGAGGGCCAGCAGGAAGGCGAGCTTGTCCTGCGCCTTCGGCGGGGCGGGGCGCTCAGCCATGCGTCTGCACTACCCTCTCCCAGCGGGCCCTCACGGCGTCGCGCAGTTCGGCCGGTGCGACGACCTGCACATCGGCGCCGAAGGCGGCGAGCTCGTCGGCGAGGATGTCGAGGTCGGTGGCGTGCACCAGCAGGCCCTCCGCGGCCTCCCCCGTGCCCGGGCGGTTGCGCATGACGACCTCGGCCTCGCTGCCCGGGCGCACGCGCACGGTCGCCACCGTCGACCGCCAGAGCGCGGCGAGCTCGTCGAGCACGCGCGCCGGCTCGTCGGTCGATGGCCGCACTGTGGCCGGCGAGCCCGCGAGCACGACGGGGCCCACGATGCGGCGCAGCAGGAAGGTGCGCCGGGCATCCACCCCGTCGTCGAAGGCGTGCAGATGCCAGCGCCCCTCGTGGAAGACGAGGGCGAGCGGCGACACCGTGCGGTGCTCGGCGGCGGCCTGGCCCGGCTTCAGGTACGGGAAGGTCACCTGCTGGCCGCGATCGATCGCGGCCGTGAGGGGCTCGTGCGCGGCATCGCGCGTGCGGATGCTCGGGGCGAAGCCGATGACGGCGTCGTCGATGCGCACGCCGAGCGACTGCAGCTTGGTGAGCGCGCGCCGCGAGTCGGTCGAGAGCGTGCCCTCGCGCCAGACCTGGGCCGCGAGCGTGAGCATCGCGTACTCCTCGGGGCTGAAGACGATGTCGTCGGGCAGCTGGTACCGCGAGGGCGGGATGCGGTATCGCTGCAGCTTCGTGTCGCCGTCGGCGCCGGGCGCATCGACCGTCTCGAGGGGCACGCCGAGCTCGCGCAGCTCCTCCTTGTCGCGCTCGAACTGCCGCTCGAGGTTCGCGCGGTCGGCCGCGACGTCGTAGCGCGCGGCATAGCCCGTGACGGTCGAGAGGATCTCGGCCTTCGTCAGCCCTTGCTCGGTCGCGAGGAGCGCCAGCACGAGGCTGAACAGGCGCTCTTCGACCGGTACCCGCCGTGACGACGAGGGCATGGGGGCCTTAGCCCTCGATGCCGAGGATGTCGACGACGAACACCATCGTCGAGCCGTCGGGGATCGTCGCGGGCGCCTGGCCGGCGGGGTAGCCGAACTCCGGCGGGATCACGACGATGACCTGCGAGCCCACCGTGCGGCCCACGAGGCCGTCGGCGAGCCCCGTCACGATGCCGTTGGGGTCGTTCTCGAAGCTCGTGATCGTGAACGTCGCCGGGGCGCCGCGGTCCCAGCTCGAGTCGAAGATCGTCTTCGTGCTCCAGAGCAGGCCCGTGTAGTGCAGCACGGCCCGGTCGCCTTCCTCGATCGCGGCGCCCTGGCCGAGCACGAGCGTGTGCGAGCGCAGCTCGGTCGGCGGGGCCTCGTCGGGGATCGTCACGCCGGGGACACCGTTCGGTGCCGTCACGACCGCGGGGATGCCCGAGGCGCCGAGCTGCGGGATTCCGGTGGCACGGCCGAGGTAAGCGGCTTGCACATCGAGCACCATGACGATCGCGTCGTTGTCGGCAAGCCCGAGCGCGGGGTCGAGCGCGCCGGCCCCGAAGACATCTTCGATTGTGCCGGTCACGGCGATGCGCGAGTTGACCTGCGCGCACTGCAGCGCCTCCGCCAACAGGTCGATCTCGTTGCCGGCGGTGCGGCGCAAGGGCGCCTCGGCGTCGTTGTAGGCGCTCGCGGTGATCAGTTCTCCGTCCTGACCATTGAACAAAGCGACCTGGAAATCGACGATCTGACCGGCCGCGATGGGCGAGCCTTCGCCAGCGTCGATGACCGACTGCTGCACGCCGTCGCTTCGCAGAGGAGTGGGGAAGTCGACGACGGGCTGGCTACCGAAGGATCCCGACGCATCGACGTACCCGGCAGAGTCGCCGAAGGGAACGAGCGGACTGCACGAATCCGAATTGACAGGGGCCGTGCAGGCGGCCAGAACGGTCGCGACGACGGTCATCACAGCAACGGTTGAGGCGGTGCGCGCGAGGCGCCGGGAGGTCACAATCACGCCACCTACTCTACGGGTCGGCGCGCCGACTTCTCGGCGAGAGCCTGGGCCTCGCGGGCGGCCTTGCGCAGGCGCTTGTCGCTCGCCTGCCGGTCGCCGACCGCGCCGGGTGTCCAGAGTTCGAGGTCGACATCTCCGTACTCGGTCTTCGAGCCGCGCTTGGCCTTCACGAACCGGCCGGCGCCGTCGGCGAGCCGCCGCGCCGTGAGCAGGAAGCCGGTGTGCGCGACCATGCGGTGGTCGGGCCGCACCGAGAGGCCGTCGACGTTCCAGCCGCGCACCATCGTCTCGGTCGAGACCGGTTCGGTGAAGGTCTCGGTGAGCCGGATGGCCTCCGCCACCCGCGAGAGCTGCGTGGCCGTGGCGACGTACACGAGCAGCACTCCCCCGGGCGTGAGCGCCGTGGCCACGGCGTCGAGGCACTCCCAGGGCGCGAGCATGTCGAGCACGGCGCGGTCGACGGTGCCCGCCGGGACGGCCTCGGGCAGGGCATCCTGCAGATCGCCCATCGTGATCGTCCAGTTCTCAGGCCGCGCGCCGACGTAGGCGCACACGTTGCCCTCGGCGATTTGCGCGAACTCCTCGCGGCGCTCGAACGAGAACAGGTGCCCGCGCTCGCCGATCGCGCGCAGCAGCCACATGCTCAGCGCGCCCGAGCCGACGCCGGCCTCGACCACGCGCGCGCCGGGGAAGATGTCGGCCTGCGCGAGGATCTGCGCGGCGTCTTTCGGGTAGATGATCGCGGCGCCGCGCGGCATCGACATGACGAAGTCGGTCAGCAAAGGGCGCAGCGCGAGGTAGGGCACCCCCTGCGAGTTCTCGACGACGCTGCCGTCGGGCAGGCCGATGAGCACCTCGTGCTGCAGCACGCCGCGGTGGCTGTGGAAGGCGTTGCCGGCCTCGTCACGGTGTTGAGCCGGCCCTTGGGGTCGGTCAGCTGCACCTGATCGCCCTCGACGAAGGGGCCGCTCTGACGGCGGGTGGTCATGGCTCAGGCCCCTGTCGCTCGGTGGTGGTGGCGCTCGAGCGCGGCGCCGAGGTCGGCGACGGTGCGGCCATCGAGCGTCGGCCACAGTTCGTGGGTGGGGCCATCGTGCAGCGCGAGGTGCAGGGGCACGACGATCGTGGCGGCGCCCGAGGCGACGGCCGAGACGAGCCCGAACTCGCTGTCTTCGATCGCGACGCAGTCGCCGATGTCGACGCCGAGACGCTCCGCAGCGAGCAGGTACGGCTGCGGGTGTGGCTTGGGGTGCTCGACGTCGTCGCCCGCGATGACGACGTCGAAGACGCCCTCGCCGATCGCCGCGGCGACCTGCAGCGCCATGCGGCGGATCGACATCGTCACGAGCGCGATCGGGATGCCCGCCTCCCGCAGTTCGGCGATGAGCTCGCGCGCCCCCGGCCGCCACGGTACGCCCTGCTCGATCTGAACCATGACGCGGTCGGTGAGCGCCCCGATGATCTCGTCGACCTCGAGCGCGACGCCCGCCTGCTGCAGGATGCGGGCCGACTGCACGAGGCCCGAACCGACGAGCTGCATGCCGTCGGCCTCGGTCCAGATGCCGCCGTGCTCGGCGACCAGCTCGGTCTCGGCGCGCATCCAGTACGGCTCGGTGTCGACGATGGTGCCGTCCATGTCCCAGAGAACAGCGGCGGGTCGAAGCGGGGCGGTCACGACGCACGAGTCTAGTTGCGTTCTATCCTGGGGCGACCCCTCGGCACCGGCCGCGGGGCCAGAAGGGTGCATCGGTGACGCAGAGCGATCTGTTCCGCAGCGGGCGGCTGCTCGTGGTCGCCTTCGAGGGCTGGAACGACGCCGGCGAGGCCGCGAGCGGTGCCGTGCGCGCGCTCAAAGACGTGCTCGATGTCGTGCCCATCGCCGACATCGACCCCGAGGACTACTACGACTTCCAGCTCAACCGACCGCACGTCGAGTTCGACGACGACGGCAAGCGGCGCTTGCGCTGGCCGGGCGTCACTCTCTATGGCCCCGCGGGCGATGACGGGATGCCCCGCGCGCGCTCGGCGAGCGACGACCCCATCGGCGTCAGCGGAACGAACCACGAGAACATCTACCTCCTGCTGGGCACCGAGCCCTCCCGCGGCTGGAAGACCTTCGCGACCGAGACGATCGACCAGGCGCTCACGGCCGACATCACGGGCGTGATCCTGCTCGGAGCCCTGCTCGCCGATGTGCCGCACACGCGCCCGATCGCCATCCACAGCTCGAGCGAGAACCCCGAGGTGCGCGACGAGCTCGGCGTCGAGCGCAGCAGCTACGAGGGGCCTGTCGGCATTCTCAGCGTGATCGCGGCGATGGCCGAGGAGGCCGGGATCCCGACGGTCTCGCTGTGGGCATCCGTGCCCCACTACGTGCACAACGCGCCCTCGCCGAAGGCGACGCTCGCCCTGCTCGACAAGCTCGAGGAGCTCGTCGACGTGGTGATCCCCCGCGGCGACCTGCTCGACGAGGCCCGCGAGTGGGAGGAGGGCATCGACGCCCTCGCGAACGACGACGACGAGATGCGGTCGTACATCGACCAGCTCGAGCGCGCGCGCGACGCCGTCGAGGCCCCCGAGGCGAGCGGCGAGGCCATCGCGCAGGAGTTCGAGCGCTACCTGCGCAAGCGCGACGACGAGCCGCCGGTCGACGGGCCGGGCGCCGGCTGAGTCCTATCGACGCGCACCGGTCGCGGCCCGGTGTCGCGCGGCCCCGGTGCTTCGCCGCGCGCCTCGGAGTGTCGCCCGCTCGGCCCGGCGTGTCGCGCTGATTGGCGGGCGGCAGCGACAACCACCGCGTCGCGCTCGAGCGCGCAGATCTCCACAACTCAGGAGTCGCGGCGCTGGCGCGGCCGCGACACGCCGGTGGAGCATCCGGAGACCGCGTCGGGATGCGCGATCTCCTGAATTCTGGAGATGCGCGGATGCTCGCGCGGGGTCGCGCGCGGGCGCGAGCCGCGCTACAGCGGGTCGAGCACGCCCGTCGAGAGCAGGATCAGCAGGGTCGTGCCGAGCAGCAGGCGGTAGATCACGAAGGGCAGGAACGAGCGCTTCGAGATGTAGGCCATGAGCCCGGCGATGACGGCGAGCCCCACGCCGAAGGCGACGACCGTGGCGGCCGCGATCTCGAGGCCCGAGAAGGGGCTCGACCCGGGCTCGCGGATGGCCGTGACGAGCTCGTAGAGCCCGCTGCCGAAGACCGCGGGCACCGCGAGCAGGAATGCGTAGCGCGCCGCGGCCGCGCGAGGCCCATGGTGGTCGTGGCCCCCGAGCGTGAGACGCCGGGGATGAGCGCGAGCATCTGCGCCGCGCCGTAGGCGAGGCCGTGCGGGTAGGTCAGGTCGGTCAGCTCGCGCGTGCGACGGCCGAGCCAGTCGGCGAGACCGAGCAGGATGCCGAAGACGATGAGCACGATCGCGACGATCCAGAGCGAGCGGAAGCTCGAGCGGATGTACTCCTGCGCGAAGAAGCCGACGAGCACGATCGGTACGGTGCCGATGATGATGAGCCAGCCCATGCGCACATCGGGGTCGTCGCGCGGGATGCCCCGCTCACCGCCCTCGGAGTGCGAGCCGCCGCGCGGCCCGAACGAGCGGAACCACTTGCCGATGATGCGCGTGATGTCCTTCCAGAAGTACAGCAGCACGGCCAGCTCGGTGCCGATCTGCGTGATCGCCGTGAAGGTCGCGCCGGGGTCGGTCGCGCTCGGCAGGAACTCGCCGACGATGCGCAAGTGGGCGCTCGACGAGATCGGCAGGAACTCGGTGAGGCCCTGGATGAGGCCGAGGAAGAGCGCTTCGAGCAGAGACACGCGGGGCCGATCTAGTAGCGGGTGAGAAGGTCGGTGAGCGCGGCGTGCCCGAAGTCGAGCGCATCGAGCGGCACGCGCTCGTCGACGCCGTGGAACATCGCCGGGAAGTCGAGCTCGGGGGTCAGCTTGAGGGGCGCAAAGCCGTAGCCCGTAATGCCCAGCAGGCTCAGCGCCTTGTTGTCGGTGCCCCCGCTCAGCAGGTACGGCAGCACCTCGGCACCCGGGTCGTGCCGCTGCAGGGTCGCGACCATCTCGTCGACGAGCGGGCCGCTGAACGGGTTCTCGAGCCCGAGGTCGCGGTGCATCACGATGACCTCGATGTCGTCGCCGACGAGGCGCTGCACCTCGGCGAGCACGGCGTCTTCCTCCCCCGGCAGGGTGCGGATGTCGATGAGCGCCTCGGCCCGGTCGGGGATGACGTTGTGCTTGTAGCCCGCCTGCAGCAGCGTCGGGTTGCTCGTCGTGCGGATCGTCGCGGTGAGGAAACCCGCCGCCGTGCCCGAGCGCAGCAGCAGCTCGTCGGGGCCGACCTGTTCGACATCGGCGTCGAGCAAGCGGGCGAGCTCAGCGAGCAGCTGCCGGGTGGTGTCGGTGAGGTGCAGCGGCCACTGCTGCCGACCGAGGGCGACGACGGCCTCGGCGAGCTTCGTGACGGCGTTGTTCGCGATGACCCGCGAGCCGTGCGCGGCCGTGCCGCGGGCGACGAGCTTGATCCAGACCAGGGCCTTCTCTCCCGTCTGCAGCAGGTAGGCGCGCCGCCCGGCGATCTCGACGGAGTACCCGCCGACCTCGCTGATCGCCTCGGTCGCGCCGGCGAACAGGTGCGGATGCTCGGTCACGACGTGGTGCGAGCCGAACACTCCCCCGTTCTCCTCGTCGGAGAAGAACGCCACGACGAGGTCGCGATTGGGCCCGCCGCTCTCGATCGTCTGCCGCAGGGCGGTGAGCATCATGGCGTCCATGTTCTTCATATCGACGGCGCCGCGCCCCCACAGCATCCCATCGCGGATCTCGCCTGCGAAGGGGTCGACGCTCCAGTTCGCCGGGTCGGCGGGCACGACGTCGAGGTGGCCGTGCACGACGAGCGCGGGGCGCTCGCCGCGGGCGCGATCGACGGGATTCTCGTACCGGCCCTCGACGCGCGCGAGCACGCTCGTGCGCCCGGGGGCGGCATCGATCAGCACGGGCTCGAGTCCCATATCGCGCAGCTCGGCCTCGACGTAGTGGGCGGCCTCGGTCTCGCCATTGCTGCGGCCTTCGCCGAAGTTGGTGGTGTCGAAGCGGATGAGGTCGCGGGCGATGCGGGCGGTGCCGCTGAGCGGGTCGAGCGGAGCATCCGGAGCCATGCCGACAACGCTACCGGCCGCACCGCGCCGGTGACGCGGTGCGCGAAAAGGGCACGCGGCATCCGTGCTAATGTCGTCTCCGGTCGCGACGCCCCCGGGCGGAGTGATCACAACCAGCGCGGGTGGCGGAAATGGCAGACGCGCTAGCTTGAGGTGCTAGTGCCCGAAAGGGCGTGGGGGTTCAAGTCCCCCCTCGCGCACAGACACTGTGTGCGTCGAAGAACTGGTTGAGACAGTGCTCCGGAAACGGAGTGAACGGCCCCGAGGCGAGAGCCCGGGGCCGTTCGTCGTTCGCGGCTCGCTCACATCGCCGGGGTCGGCTCGGGTTCTGCGGCGAGCTGCTGCAGGCGGCGCTCGCGGTTGGCGAGGAAGAGCGGGAACGTGAAGGCGATCGCCGTGAGGCCCGAGAACACGATGTAGGCCCAGAGGTGCTTCATGCCCAGCCGGCGGCCCTCGATGACGATGAACGCGCACGCCGCGACTGCCATGATGAGCAGGTCCATGGTGAGCGAGCCGACAGCAGGGCCGCTGCCGAACCAGTCGCCGAAGAAGTCGCGGCGCTCGATGATGGCGATGACGTTGTAGGTCCAGGTGCCGATGAGGCCGGCGATGGCGAGGACGAGGAAGACGATGGCGGTGCGATTCCAGTGACGGGTCATGACGCCATTGTGCCCGCGCAGACCGATCTCGACGCCCTCGAATCCCGCACGGCGTTCCGGGAGTGGAGCGCGCGGTCGCCCGGGCAACGGGCCGACCCCCGCCGGTTCGGGATGCTCGTCGCGGCGCTCGGCATCGACCCCGAGCATCCCGCCCCCGCCCTCGGCGTCGTCGGATCGAAAGGCAAGGGCACCACGGTCGCCTACGCCTCGGCCGTGCTGGCCGAGACGGGGCTGCGGGTCGGTACGGTCTTCAGCCCGGGCCTCGTGAGCAATCGCGACAGACTGCGGGTCGACGGCGCGGTGCTGCCGCTCGAGGAGTACGTCGCACTGCTCGAGCGGATCGACGCCGCCCTGCGAACGCTGCCGCCACCCGATGACGGCTACATCGGACCGAGCGGGTTCTTCCTCGCCGCGGGGCTCGCCCACTTCGCCGCCGTCGGATGCGAGGTGCTCGTGCTCGAGGCGGGCATCGGCGGGCGGCGCGACGACCTCGGGCGCGTCGGGCTGGTCGGCCTCGCGATGGCGCAGGTCTTTCTCGAGCACACCGACCTGCTCGGGCCGACCATCGCCGCGATCGCCGACGACAAGGTCGGCGCCGCGCGGCCCGGAACCCGGTTCGTGAGCTACCTCGCCCAGAGCGAGGAGGCCGAGGCGGTCATCCGTCAGCACGCTGACGACATCGGCGCTGAGCGGATGCGCATCGACGAGAGCGCCCGCGCACCGTACGCGGGCGCGGTCGTCGAGGGACTCACGGGCATGAACGCCGCACACGGCATGATCGCTGCGCGGAGGCTAATGGTCGAGCTCGGGCGGCCGGATGCGACGACCGAGCAGGTGCGCGCCGCGGCGGCGCGCGTGCACTACCCCGGGCGACTGTCGCGGCACGAGCGTGATGGCTCGACAGTGTTCGTCGACTCGGCTGTCAGCCGCGACGGCTTCGAGAACGCCCTCGCGCACGTCGAGCGCGAGACGGGCGCGCCGCCCGCGCTCACCCTCGTCTCGGTGCCGCGCGAGAAGGATCTCGCCGGGTTCCGCGCCGTGGCGTCGACGCTCCCGGGTCGCGTCGTGTTCGTCGCGATCGAGCGCGTGCACCTGCACTACCCCCAGCGCGGCGAGTGGCCCGGCGAATGGGCGACCGCCGCCGAGCTACCCGCTCTGCTGCGCAGCGCGCCCGTCGTGCTCGCGATCGGCACCGCGAGTTTCTCGGCCGAGGTGCTGCGGCACTGCGGCGTCGACACCGACCGCGTCTTCTGAGACTGGAGCCCCCCATGCCCTCCCCCGCCCCCTTTGGCCTGCTGCTCGACGTCGACGGCCCCATCGCGAGCCCGATCGAGCGCCGCATCGTGCTCGACTCGATCGTGAGCGACCTGCTGACGCTCGCCGCGGCGGGCATCCCGATCGCGTTCATCACGGGCCGCAGCGACGCGTTCATGCGCGAGCAGGTCGTGGCGCGGCTCGTGGCCGGCGGTCTGGATGCTCGCGCGCACGTCTTCGGCGTCTTCGAGAAGGGCGGCTGCTGGGCACCCGTGACTCCGGAGGGGCTCGGCGAGCTCGAGGTCGACACCGTCGTCGCGGTGCCGGATGCCCTCCGGGTCGCGGTGGAGTCGCTCGCTCGCGAGCACTACGCCGACACGATGTTCGTCGACGAGGGCAAGCACGTGATGATCTCGCTCGAGCAGCGCACCGACGTCGCGCCGGCAGATTTCGCCGAGGCGCAGGCGCGGTGCGTGGCCGAGATCGCGCACCTGTTGGACGTTCTTGAGGTGGGGCCGGGGTTCCGCATCGACCCGACGATCATCTCGATCGACGTCGAGTCGGTGATGCTCGACAAAGACCTGGGTGCAGCTCGCGCACTCGACTGGTTAGCGGCCCACGGCGTGTCGGCTGAGCGCTGGTGGTCGGTCGGCGACTCGCGGTCGGACTACCTGATGGCCGACGCGGTGCACGCGCGGGGCATCCCGGTCGCGCACGTCGATGTGCGGCCCGGCGACGGCATGCTCGAGCGCGAGTACGACGTCGTGGTCGAGAGCGACCTCATCCACGATGCGGCAGGGGCCGCGTTCCTGCGGCGGAGGGTCGCCGAGCTCGACTGAGTTCTCGCCTCCCCGGAACCGATCGGGCCATGCCGGACACTACAGAGCATGAGCATCCCTCCGGCCGGTGACGATCGCGACGACTGGTCGCAAGCGCAGCGCGGTGTCGGCGAGGGGTTCGGGCGCATCTTCGACCGGCACCGCGACCGCGTCTACCGGCACGTGCTGCGACTCGTACCCGTGCCCGCCGACGCCGATGATGCTGTCGCGATCGTCTTCTTGGAGGCGTGGCGGCGACGCGATGACGCTCGACTGGTCGACGGTTCGCTGCTGCCGTGGCTGCTCGTGACCGCCACCAGGGTGACGCAGAATCTGCAGCGCAGCGCCCGCCGTCATCACGCGCTGCTCGCCAAGCTCCCGCCCGAGGAGCACGCTCATGATCACGCTGAGCACCTCGATGACGGGCCGGCTGGCGCCGCGTTGCGTGACTTGCCGTTGTCCGATCGCCACGTCATCACTCTTTGCGTGCTCGAGGGCCTCACCGATCGCGAAGCCGCGCTCGTACTTGATCTGCCGGTCGGCACGGTCAAGTCTCGGCTCTCACGCGCCAAGCGCCGGCTTGCTGCCGCGCTCAACGCTTCCCCTCCCGCTCGCACTCGACTGAATGGAGCTGCACATGGCGCTTGACACTTCCTCCGACTCGTCGGCACGCCAGCGCGAGCTACGGTCGCATCTGGTCGATCTTGTGGTCGACACGCAGCCACGTCGACGCACTGCTCATCCTGCGGCGATCATCGTAGGAGCGATTGCAGCTTTCGCTCTTGCCGGGGCGACGACGGGCGCGGCAGTTGCTGCCACCGGCATCCTGAGCCCACCGTCGTCAACCGCTGTCGACGTCACCCAGTTGCTCAATGATGCTTTCGTCGGGCAGATCGAGAATGATCCGCCGCCCCTGGTGGTCACTGCTACCGGAAAGACGGAGGTGACCGTCGGCGCGCGTCCTGTCGGTGCCGAGTCGCTCAGCGTCGCTGTTTCATGCCTTGACCCTGGGCGCTTCGAGATCGGAGTGAATGGAGTCGTCGACTCCTGGCTCGAGTGTGATCAAGGAGGCGGAGGTGCGGGAGAGCAGCGGTATGCCGTGGACGGTGAGGGTCCGCACACGGTTTCAGTCGTGGGGACAGCGGGAGCCGACTACGTCATCCGGGTGACATGGTCGCCCCTGCCGATCGCGCCGCCGCTCTCAGATGCACAGACGCAAGCCATCGCCGACGGCGTGATCACCCGGGAAGAGTACGAAGAGGGTCTTGCCCGGTACGTCGACTGCATGGCCGCAGCAGGGTGGAGAGTCGAGGTGTTCGACCGGGACTCGCCGGTCATCGAGTACCGCTTCGAGGGCGCCGGGGTCGATGCGGACTTCCTGTGCTACGAGGTGGAGTTCTACCGCATCGATTCGAGCTGGCAGGCGTCCCAGGAGTAGATACCTCGGTCGAGGGTCTACCTCGTCCTCGTGAGGGTTGTCGTCGGGCACTTCAACGGATGCGGAACGTCGCGATGCGGATTCGCGTTCTTCCGCATCCGTTGAAGTCTGCGGGGCATGTTCGCGACACGCCGGGCGGATGTCGGTGCAGGTTGCCATATTCGAACGTATGTTCGATCATGGAGAGATGCCCGCTCTTGCGCTCTCCCCCGTCGTCGACCCTGCTGTCGACTCCCGCGGCGCGCGCATCGAGGCGGTCGAGACCGTGCAGGCGCTGCAGGCCCGCATCGACGCGCTGCAGCGCACGCGGCTCGACTCGCGGCTCATGCCCACGCACGAAGCGCTCGCCGACCTGCTGCCCGACGGCGGGCTGCGCGAGGGCGCGACCTACGCCCTGAGCCCCTCGAGCGCCCTCGTCATGGCGTTGCTCGCCGGCCCCTCGCAGGCGGGCTCATGGTGCGGCGTCGTCGGCATGCCCGAGTTCGGCATCGAGGCCGCCGAGTCCATGGGCATCGACCTCGACCGGCTCGTGCTCGTGCCGCACCCGGGCGACGCCTGGCTGACCGTGACCGCATCGATCGCGGATGCGCTCGGCATCGTCGTCGTGCGCCCCGGGCGGGCGGCGAGCGACGGCGCGATCGCCAAGCTCGCCGGGCGGCTGCGCGAGCGCGGCTCCACCCTGCTCGTGCTCGGCCCGTGGCCCCAGGCCGAGGCCATGATCAGCCTCACCGAGAGCCGCTGGTCGGGCCTCGGCGACGGCCACGGCTACCTGAGCGAGCGCGAGGTGACGATCACCGTGAGTTCGAAGCGCGGCGGCCGGCCCCGCAGCGGGCGCGTGATGATGCCGGATGCCGAGCTGGGCATCCGTCGCCTTGATCGCGACGCGGCCGTCACCGCACTGAGACGGGTCGGCTGATGCAGCGCACGCTCGTGCTGTGGGTTCCCGACTGGCCCGTCATCGCGGCCGTGCGCGAGGGGCTGGCCGTCGCGGGGGCGCCGATCGCGGTCATGGCGGCCAACCGGGTCGTCGCGTGCTCCCCCGCGGCGCGCGCCGAGGGCGTGCGCGCGGGCCAGCGGCGGCGCGAGGCGCAGTCGCTGTGCACGAGCCTCGTCGTCGTGCCGTTCGACGAGGGCCGCGACCACCGGTTGTTCGCTCCGCTCATCGACGTCGTCGAAGGGCTCGTCGCGGGCG
>LNFD01000204.1 GCA_001464255.1 Actinomycetales bacterium Ga0077552
ACGAGGCCGACGACATCGAGGCCTTCTTCGCGACGTTCGGCGACCGCCTGCCGGTCGAGCTCACGCGCCAGCTCACCCTGCTGCGCGACCGGCTCGCGGCCGCGCAGCAGTAGTGGCGGCGGCTCCGCGCCGCCCGGTCGCTCAGCGCCGGTTGAGCAGGAAGAGCAGACCCGCGAGGGTATAGGCGAGCGCGACGAGCAACGGCAGGATGTTGCCGCCGAGCGCGAGCAGGCCCGCGGTCACGAGCAACCAGACGATCGAGAGCACGACCGGAACGGCGAAGAACCAGCGAGCGACGCCTCGGGCGACACCCTTCTGGTAGGTCACGACGGCGCCGATGATGCCGCCGATGACGATGAGCACGAGTGCGACCGTCGCCGTGCCCGCGGGCAGGGCGGTTCCGAACGCCGCAAGCAGCGGGATGAGCCCCAGCAGCAGGAAGCCGATACCGAACGCGACGAAGCCGAGCTTGCCGAGCACCGAGCCGCCGACGACGCCGTTCGACCCGGTCTGACCGAACGCCAGGAAGAACCCGCTCGCGCCGAGCAGCAAGAACCCGACGGTCGTGAGCCACCCGGCGATGGGGCCGCCCGCACCCGCGCGCGATGAGGGCGATGAGCCAGAGCAGACCGCCGGCGAGCATCCCCCCGCCCCCAAAGAGCCGCCAGTTCGCCGTTCGTTCCGTGACGCGTCCAGCCATGATGTTCTCCATTCGACAGGGGTGAGGGCACCGTCGCGGAGGCGGCGGCGCCCGGGCCAGCGTGTCAGCAATCCGCGGGGAACGGAACAGGCGCGCCCCAACGTTCTGCCCCTGCCGCGCGTCTGAGAGGGTGAGAGCAGTGCTGGATGCCGCGCACCCTGCGGCACGACGGGAGAGGACGGGCCCGGTGGGGCAGAGTGCCCGCGCCGACTGGGAGTCGGTGCTCGCGACGCTCGTCGCCGAGCGCGGCGACGCCCTGACGCGGTACGCCTACGTGCTGTGCGGCGACCCCGACGACGCCGCCGATCTCGTGCAGTCGGGGCTCGTTGCCACCTTCGGGCGCCTGCGCAACGGCTTCGCGATCGAGCGCGCCGAGGCCTACGTTCGGCGCGCGATCGCGACGGCCTACATCGATCGCGGCCGCCGGACGACCCGATGGCGCGCGACGGCGCATCTGCACGCGGCGCCTGAGCAGGTCGAGGCGCCGGATGCGGCTACCGACCGCCGGCTCGACCTGCGGACCGAGCTGCGGTCGCTCAGCCCGCGCGAACGGGCCTGCGTCGTGCTGCGGTTCTACGGCGACCAGAAGGTCGACGACATCGCCGCCGACCTGGGCATCAGCTCGGGCGCGGTCAAGCGCTACCTCAGCGACGGACTCGCCAAGCTCGCGACCGCTCTCACCGAGCCCGGAAGGGAGCATCATGGCCAGCCTCGATGATCTGGGGCGCGCGCTGCGCGACGACGCCGACGCCTCGGCACCGCCCGCATCCCGCATCGATGTGGATGCCGTCATCCGGGCCGCCCGCGCCCGACGCCGACCGCGCCAGTGGGCCGCCGGCGCGCTCGGGCTCGTCGCCGTGCTCGGTCTCGGCGGCATCGCGGTGGGCGCCCTCGCTCCCCCGAGCCTCATCGCCGCGAGCGAGTCGGCCGACACCGCGACGCCCGAGTCGGCGGGGGCCGACGAGCTGCTGTCGGAGCCCGGCGACGCACGCATCGACGGACTCTTGTCGTGCGGGACGGTGCCGCCCGCCCCCGGTCAGGGCCCGATCGGGCTCAGCGCGGAGGCGGAACTGCCGGGCGAGGGGGATGCCGGGGCGGCGCTCTCGGGCACCCTGCGCCTCATCAACACCGGCACCGAGCCGCGCACGGTCATCACCGCGCGGGAGGCCGAAGCGGTCGTACTGCAGGGCGGCGTCGTCGTCGGCGAGGCCACCCTGGTCGGCGATGCGGCGCAGACGGCGATCATCGACCCGGGCGTCTCGATCGACCTGCCGGTGCGGGTCTCGACGCTCGCCTGCCTCGATGGAGCGCCGCTGCCGCCCGGCGACTACACGGTGCTCGTGCTCGCCGGCACCCGCGTGTCGCCCGACGAGCCGGCGACCCTCGCGATCGCCCCCGAGAGCGGCCTGCGCCTCGACTGATCGGTACCGCCCGGTCCGAGTCGAGATCCGCTCGACGCACGGCAACCCCGCCTGGCTAGAATCGCGGCACCGCGCATCGACGCCCGACCCGAGGGCGCCCCCGCACGACCCGACCGACGAAGGGCAGGCCCATGGAGAGCCACCGCCGCATCCTCGCCCTCACGGCGCTCACGGCGGGGCTGCTCGCGGTCGCTGCCGCCCCCGCGATCGCCGCCCCGCCCGTCGACCTCGCCGGGGCCTACGTGCTCGACGAGACGGGCGTGCTCGACGGCGACGTCGCCCGCGTCGAGGCCGCGCTCGATGCGCTGTTCGACGCCGGTGGGGCGCCGCTCTACGTCGTCGTCGTCGACCGCTTCGAGGGCTCGCTCGACGGCCTCGCGTGGGCCGACGAGACCGCGGCGATCTCGGGCCTCGGCGATCGGGATGCCCTGCTCGCGATCGCCGTCGACGACCGCGAGTACGCGACGAGCATCGGCGGCGGGTTCCCGGCCACCGACGCGCAGCTCGCCGCGGCCGAGACCGAGGCGCTCATCCCCGAGCTGCGCGACGACCGCTGGGCCGAGGGGATCATCGCGTACGCCGACAGCCTCACCGCGGCGCTGAGCCCGGGCGCCGAGCCCGGGGAGACTCCCGCCGCCGATGCCGGCGGCGGGATCCCGATCGTGCCGATCGCGCTCGGGGTCGGCGGGGCCGGGGCGGTCGCCTGGTTCCTCATCGCCCGTGCGCGGCGCAAGAAGGGTCCCGTCACGGCACCCGTCGCGCAGCAGTCGATCGCCGAGCTCGACCAGACCGCCTCGCGCCGCCTCGTGCAGCTCGACGACGCCCTGACGACGAGCGAGCAGGAGCTCGGGTTCGCCGAAGCGCAGTTCGGCGCGGCCCCCACCGAGGGCTTCCGCACGGCCCTCACGACGGCGAAGAGCCTCGTCGCCGACGCCTTCCGCGTGCGCCGCGAGCTCGACGACGAGAACCCCGAGACCGAGGAGCAGAAGCGCGCGGCCCTCGTGGACATCATCGCCGCATGCGACGAGGCGGATGCCCTGCTCGAGGCCCAGGAGGAGGCCTTCGACGCCCTGCGCGACGTCGAGCAGGATCTGCCGGCGGCTCTCGCCGCGGTGGCCACCGCACGCGCCGCCGCACCCACCGCGCTCGACACCGCCGAGGCGACCGTGCGGCGGCTGAGCGCCGACTTCGGTGCCTCCGCCATCGCGGCGGTCGCGGATGCCCCCGCCCAGGCCCGGCGCCTTCTCGAGCTCGCCGACACCGAGCTCGCCGAGGCGACCGCGAACCAGCAGGCCGGCAAGACGGGCGAGGCCGCCATCGACGTGCGCTCGGCGCAACTCGCGATCGCGCAACTCACGAGCGCGACCGCGGGCGTCGAGCGGCTCGCCGCCGAGCTCGCCACCGCCCGCGCCGCGCTCGCCGCGCAGCAGGACGACCTCCGGGCCGGCATCGCCGCGGCAGCCGCGCTCCCGCCGAGTCGACCCTCGCCGCCGCCGACGCGAGCGACCCGATCGCGGCGCTCGAGCGCCTCGTCATCGTCGATCGCGAGCTCGACACCCAGCTCGCGGGGGCACGGGAGGAGAGCGAGCGCCGGGCGAAGGCCGAAGCGGCGCTCGACCGCACGCTCGCCTCGGCGCGCAGCCGCATCCTGAGCGCGGCGGAGTACGTCACGGCCCATCGCGGCGCCGTCGGAGCCGACGCCCGTGCGCGGCTCGCCGAGGCGCAGGCGCAGGAGCAGCTGGCGGCCGACGCGAAGGCAACCGACCCGGTCGGGGCGCTCGCGGCGGCGCAGAGGGCCCTCGACCTCGCGGGCCAGGCCCTCCAGTCGGCCGAGAACGACGTACGGGCGACGATGGCGCCGAGCGGCGCCGTCGGCGGACTCGTCGGCGGGGGCGGGCGCGGCGGCGGCGTCAGCGAGGCCCTCATCGGCGGCCTGCTGAGCGGCGGCGGCGGAGGCTTCTCCGGGGGCGGCGGCTTCGGGGGCGGCGGCTCACGGCGCCCGAGCTTCGGATCGAGCGGCGGTCGCTCCGGCGGCGGAGGCTCGAGCCGACGGTCGTCGTCGGGCCGGTCATCCGGTCGCCGCGGCGGCGGAGGCCGCTTCTAGCTCTCGTGTTCCCTCGTCCACCGACCACAGACCACCGACAGAAAGGCTCCACATCATGACCAAGCAGTCCATCTTCGGCCGCATCGCGCAGCTCGCGAAGGCCAACATCCACGCCCTGCTCGACTCGGCGGAGGACCCCGAGAAGATGCTCGACCAGATGGTGCGCGACTACACCGCGAGCATCCAGGAAGCGGAGGCCGCGATCGCGCAGACGATCGGCAACCTGCGCCTGCTCGAGCAGGACCACGCGGAGGACATCGCCTCGGCGCAGGACTGGGGCCGCAAGGCCGTCGCCGCGAGCGCCAAGGCCGACGAGCTGCGCGCCGCGGGCAACACGGCCGACGCCGACAAGTTCGACAACCTCGCCAAGGTCGCCCTCGGCAAGCAGCTCTCGGCCGAGACCGAGGCGAAGGCCGTCGAGCCCACGATCACGAGCCAGAACGAGATCGTGAACCAGCTCAAGAGCGGCCTCGAGGCAATGAAGGGCAAGCTCGACCAGCTGCGCTCGCAGCGCGACCAGCTCATCGCCCGCGCCAAGATCGCCGACGCCCAGAACCAGGTCATCGACGCCGTCAAGAGCATCGACATCATGGACCCGACGAGCGAGCTGGGCCGGTTCGAGGAGAAGATCCGCCGCGAGGAGGCCAAGGTCATGGGCCGTCAGGAGCTCGCGGCCTCGACGCTCGACGCGCAGTTCGAGTCGCTCGAGGACGTCGGCGTCGAGCTCGAGGTCGAGGCCCGCCTCGCAGCCCTCAAGTCGGGCGGCCCGCAGCAGGCGATCGGCCAGTAGCGATCGACGCCCCCCGCTCCCGCTGGCACGGGGTCGATCTCGCGCGCGGTCTCGCCGTGCTCGGCATGATGGCGGCCCACACGTGGCCGCGCGACGTCGAGCAGGGCGAGCTGCTCGTCGACGGGCGACCCTCCGTGCTCTTCGCCGTCGTCGCCGGCGTCGCGCTCGGTCTCGTCACCGGGGGCGACATCCCACCGACCGGTCGGCGCGGCGCCGCGCGCGGCCGCCTCGCGATCCGCGCCGCGGTGCTCGTCATCATGGGCCTGCTGCTCTGGATGCTCCCGAGCGGCATCGCGATCATCCTCGACTCGTACGGCCTCATGTTCCTGCTGCTCGT
>LNFD01000205.1 GCA_001464255.1 Actinomycetales bacterium Ga0077552
GGGCTCGGGCCGACCGGGCCGCTCGCGCTCGGCGACGACCCCGGAGCGGTGCTCGTCGACTGGCTGCTCACGGGCTACTACCCCGCGCTGCTGTGGCTGCCGTTCCTGCTCACGGGCCTGCTGTGCGCGCGGGCGGGTCTCGGCTCGACGCGCGTGCGCGTTCTCATGCTGGGCCTCGGCGCGGCCGCGAGCCTCGCCGGCTACGGCGCGGCGGCCGTGCTGCCGGGCATCGACGCCGAGGCGCACAGCGGCACGACGGCCGAACTGCTGGGCGCGGGTGGTCTCGCGATCGCGATCATCGGAGCGGCCCTGCTCGCCCTCGACGGCCGCGAACCACGGCGCATCGCCCTGCTCGTCGCCGCACCGCTCACGGCCCTCGGCCGCGTCGCCCTCACGGTCTATGTGGCGCACGTGCTCGTGATCGCGGCGCTCGCCCCGCTCGGCCCGGCCGGGCGCTTCGAGGCCGCCGTGGGCATCCCCCTGCTCTTCGGACTGTCGCTCGGCGGCATCGCGCTCGGCCTCGCGCTGCAGGCGCTCGGGCGCCGCGGGCCGCTCGAGTGGCTGCTGTCGACCCTGGCCGGGCTGCCGTTCCGGGAGCGCGAACAGGATGATGAGGGGCAGAGTGCGAGACTGAGCGCATGACCAGCACCTTCCTCGTCGTGCCCCAGTGGCAGGGCTCGGGCTCGGCGCGAGCGATGCGGCTCGTCGACGGCGCCCACGCGATCCGCGCCGACCTGCCGAGCGCCGCGACCCGGCTCATCGACGTGCCGCTCGAGGCGGGAGACAGCGAGGGCACCGGCATCCTGCGCTATAGCGCGATCCGGCTCGTGCGCGAGCGCATCGAGCGCGAGCTCGCCGAGCTCGACGGCACTCCCATCATCATCGGCGGCGACTGCGGGGTCGAGTACGCCGGCATCGAGCACGCCGCCCGGCAGGGGCGCGTCGTGCTGCTCTGGGCGGATGCGCACGCCGACCTCAACACCGCCCAGACCTCGCCGAGCGGGGCCTTCCACGGCATGGTGCTGCGCGCGCTCGTCGACGCGGGCGCGATCGCGCCGGCCGACGTGCTGCTGCTCGGCGTGCGCGACCTCGACGACGCCGAGGCGCGGTTCATCGACGAAGCGGGCATGCCGCGCGTGATCCCCGACGAGGTCGGCGACCGCGTGGCCGAGCGCATCGCCGCGGCGCGCGCCGAGGGGGTCGAGCCCGTGCTCTACGTGCACATCGACCTCGACGTGCTCGACCCCGGAGTCTTCGGCGGCGTCGGGTTCCCCGCGCCCTTCGGGCTGACGCTCGAGCAGCTCACGGCCGCGGTCGCGCAGGCCCGGGCGCAGCTGCCGCTCGTGGGCGCCGGGCTCACCGAGTTCGCCCCCGCGCCCGCGCGCGACGAGGTGCCGGGCGACAGCGCGGGCGCGACCGACGACGGTGCCGACGAGAGCGGGAGCGACGCCCTCACCGTGATCCTGCGCATCCTCGCCGCCCTCAGCCGCTGAAACCTCGTCGCTGAGCGACAAAGGCCGGGCATCCCGCGACCACCGCTGGCTACGCTGGCGGGCATGAGCGAGACGACCCCCGACACTGCGACCCCGCCCCGCGTCACCGTCGAGCGCGACGGCCACCTGCTGCTCATCGGCCTCAACCGGCCCGAGAAGCGCAACGCCGCCGACGTCGCGATGCTCGAGCAGCTCGCCCTCGCCTACGGCGAGCTCGACCGCGACCCCGAGCTGCGCGTCGGCGTGGTCTTCGCGCACGGCGAGCACTTCACGGGCGGGCTCGACCTCGCCGACGTCGTGCCGCGCATCGGTCCGGAGGGGCTCGCGATGGTGCCCGAGGGCGGCATCCACCCCTGGGGCATGGACGGCACGCGCGTGCGCAAGCCCGTCGTGCTCGCCGTGCAGGGCACCTGCCTGACGCTCGGCATCGAGCTCGCGCTCGCGAGCGACATCGTCGTGGCGGCCGACGACACGGTGTTCGCGCAGCTCGAGGTCGCCCGCGCGATCCTGCCCTTCGGCGGGGCGACGACGCGCTTCGCCCGCACGGCCGGCTGGGGCGACGCGATGCGGTGGATGCTCACGGGCGACCGCTTCGACGCCGCCGAGGCGCACCGCATGGGTCTCGTGCAGGAGGTCGTGCCCGCGGGCGAGCAGCTAGCCCGCGCTCGCGAGCTGGCCGGTCGGATCGCGGCGCAGGCGCCCCTCGCTGTGCAGGCGACGCTCGCGAACGCGCGCCTCGCGGTGCGCGACGGCGAGGCCGCCGCCGAGGCGCAGCTGCCGCGCGAGCTCGTGCGCCTCGCGCAGACGGAGGATGCCCGCATCGGCATGCAGGCTTTTCTCACTCGCACCGACCCGGAGTTCGTGGGACGGTAGGCGCATGCGCCCGCTCACGACGACCGCCCAGACCGACCTCCCCGCGCGCGACGTCTACGACCTCGTCGTCATCGGCGCGGGGGCCGTCGGGGAGAACGTCGCCGACCGGGCGGTGCAGGGCGGGCTGAGCGTTCTGATCGTCGAGGGCGAGCTCGTCGGCGGCGAGTGCTCGTACTGGGCCTGCATGCCCTCGAAGGCCCTGCTGCGGGCGGGCAGCGTGCTGCGTGCGGCGCACGCCGTGCCGGGTGCTCGCGCGGCGATCACGGGCGGCATCGATGCCGCGGCCGTGCTCGCGAGCCGGGATGCCGTCGCGAGCCACTGGGACGACGCCGGCCAGGTGCGCTGGCTGCAGAAGACGGGCATCGCCCTCGCGCGCGGGCACGCGCGGCTCGACGGCGAGCGCAGCGTCGTCATCGCGGCGGCCGACGGCTCGAGCCGCACCGTGACGGCGACGCACGCCGTCGCGATCTGCACGGGGTCGACGGCCGCGATGCCGCCGATCCGCGGTCTTGCCGAGGCGCAGCCGTGGACCTCGCGCGAGATCACGAGCACCGAGACCGTGCCCGCCCGGCTCGCCATCATCGGCGGCGGCGTGGTGGGGTGCGAGATGGCGACGGCGTTCACGAGCCTCGGCAGCGCCGTGACCCTCATCGCGCGCAGCGGGCTGCTCGCGGGCGTGGAGGAGTTCGCGGGCGAGGCCGTGGCCGAGCGCCTGCGCGCCGACGGCGCAGACGTGCTGCTCGGCACGAGCCCCGAGCGCGTCGAGCGCCGTGCTGATGGCACGGTCGCGCTCACGTTGCCCGGCGGCCGCGTGCTCGAGGTCGACGAGGTCGTCGTCGCGACGGGCCGCGCGCCCGTGACGGGCGACCTCGGGCTCGAGACGATCGGGCTCGAGCCAGGCAGCTGGCTCGAGGTCGACGACACCCTGCGGGTGCGCGGGGTCGACTGGCTCTACGCCGTCGGCGACGTCAACCACCGGGCACTGCTCACGCACCAGGGCAAGTACCAGGCCCGCGCGGCGGGTGACGTGATCGCGGCGCGCGCGAGCGGGGCATCCATCGACGACGCCGCCTGGGGCGCGCATGTGGCGACGGCCGACCACGACGCCGTGCCGCAGGTGACCTTCACGAGCCCCGAGGTCGCGAGCGTCGG
>LNFD01000206.1 GCA_001464255.1 Actinomycetales bacterium Ga0077552
CCGCGAGCGCATCCCCGCTCTTCTGCGCGATGAGCAGATCGGTGCCGAGCGGCGATAATGGGCAGATTCCCGTTCCTTCGACTCAAGGACTGATACCCATGACCGACACGCTGAACCGGTCACACACCTCCGCCCCCGCTGCCGACCCCGCCGATGGCGTGCGGGCGTACGACCTCGACCGCGAGTACGTCTTCCACTCGTGGAGCGCGCAGGGGGCGCTCAAGCCCTTCGTCGTGGCGAGCGCCGCGGGCTGCGACGTCTACACCTACGACGGCGAGACCTACCTCGACTTCTCGAGCCAGCTCGTCAACACCAACATCGGCCACTCGCACCCGAAGGTCGTCGAGGCGATCCAGCGCC
>LNFD01000207.1 GCA_001464255.1 Actinomycetales bacterium Ga0077552
GAGAAGGCCGGCCCCGGCTTCGCCAAGGTGTTCTTCACCAACGGCGGCGCCGACGCGATCGAGAACGCCATCCGCATGGCGCGCCTCACGACGCACAAGCACAAGGTGCTCTCGACCTACCGCAGCTACCACGGCAACACGGGGGCGTCGATCGCGGCGACGGGCGACTGGCGCCGCATGCCCAACGAGTACGCCTACGGCCACGTGCACTTCTTCGGCCCCTTCACCTACCGCAGCGAGTTCCACTCCGAGAGCCCGGAGCAGGAGTGCGAGCGGGCCCTACGCCACCTCGAGCGCACGATCGTGGCTGAGGGCCCCGGCACGATCGCGGCGATCCTGCTCGAGTCGGTGCCGGGCACTGCGGGCATCTTCGCGCCGCCCGTCGGCTACCTCGAGGGCGTGCGCGCGCTCGCCGACAAGTACGGCATCGTCTGGATCGCCGACGAGGTCATGGCGGGCTTCGGCCGCACGGGCGACTGGTTCGCCTGGCAGAACGAGACGATCAACCCGAACCGGGCGACCCCCGACCTCATCGCCTTCGCGAAGGGCGTCAACTCGGGCTACGTGCCCGTGGGCGGCGTGGTCATCAGCCCGAGCATCGCCGCGGCCTTCGACGAGCGGGTCTTCCCGGGCGGGTCGACCTACAGCGGGCATCCCCTCGCGATGGCCTCGATCGTCGCCTCGATCGATGCCATGACCGACGAGGGCATCGTCGAGAACGCCAAGACGATCGGCGAGCAGCACCTCGGCCCTGCGCTGCACGCGCTCGCCGAGAAGCACCCCATGATCGGCGACGTGCGCGGCCTCGGCGTGTTCTGGGCGCTCGACCTCGTCGCCGACCGCGCGACGCGCGAGCCCGTCGGCGCCGACGTCATCGGCCGCCTCAAGGCCGAGCTCATGGCGCGCAAGGTGCTGCCGTTCGCGGCCGACAACCGCATCCATGTCGTGCCGCCGTGCATCGTGACTCCCGAGCAAGTCGCAGTCGCCATGCAGGCGTATGACGGCGCTTTCACGGCGGTTGCGCAGAACTAGCGACGTACCGTGAGCACGGCCGCGGGCATTCCGAGCGATCGGGCGAAGGATGCTCGCGGCCGTACCTCTTCCCGCAGGGTCGCCGCCGATGTCGGCGGGCCGTCGCGCCGGTAGGATGGAGCGTTATGCCTACCGCCTCGAACCCCTACCGCGTGACTGTGCGCGACCTCATGCACCGCCCCGGCGAGATGCGCGAGAAGCCCTTGGCGTTCGCCGTGCCCGAGCAGCTCGGGGCCGCCGCTGTCGTCGTTCCGGCCGGCACGGAGCTCGAGCTCGACCTGCGGCTCGAGGGTCTGCACGACGGGATCCTCGTCTCGGGCGAGGTGCGCACGACCGCGTCAGGGGAGTGCGTGCGCTGCCTCGACCCCGTCACGGTGCCGGTCGAAGTCGAATTCCAGGAGCTTTTCGCGTATTCTCAAGACGAGGCGTACGACTACCAGGTTCACGATGATCACGTGGATTGTGAACCGGTGGTTCGAGACGCCGTGGTGCTGTCGCTCCCGTTCCAGCCGGTGTGCCGCGAGGATTGCCCTGGTCTCGATCCCGAGACCGGTGAGCGCCTGGCGGATTCCGGCCCGCGGGAGCCCCGCGTGGTCATCGATCCGCGCTGGGCGGCGCTCGAGGGCCTCGCCCTCGAGAACGACGACAAGGGTTAGGCCGCACCACCCCCGAACCTCACCAGCACGCGCGCGCGTGCCGGTCTGACAGAGAGAAGAACCACCATGGCTGTTCCCAAGCGGAAGATGTCGCGATCGAACACGAACTCGCGCCGCTCGCAGTGGAAGGCGTCCGTGCCGACGCTCGTGAAGACCGTCGAGAACGGCAAGGTCGTCTACAGCCTTCCCCACCGTGCCAAGGTGGTCGAGGACTCGGCCGGCACGCCCCTGTACATGGAGTACAAGGGCCGCAAGGTCGCCGACGTTTGACGAATCTGTCGGCGTGACGCCGTCAGACGATCGAACGCAGCTCGAGCACGCGCTCGGGCTCTCGATCGACCCCGAACTGCTCGACCTCGCGCTCACGCACCGCTCCTGGGCGTACGAGCACGGCGGCGTCGCGACGAACGAGCGCCTCGAGTTCCTCGGTGACTCGATCCTCGGGCAGGCCGTCACGGTCATGCTCTACACGACGTACCCCGACCTGAGCGAGGGCGATCTCGCCAAGCGCCGCGCATCGCTCGTCTCGTCGGTCGCGCTCGCCGAGGTGGCCCGCGCGATCGGGCTCGGCGAGCACCTCAAGCTCGGCAAGGGTGAAGAGCTCACGGGCGGTCGCGAGAAGTCGTCCATCCTCGCCGACACCGTCGAAGCCCTCATCGGCGCGGCCTACCTCGACCTCGGCGGCGACGCGGCGACCGCGCTCGTGCTCCGCCTCGTCGACCCCCTGCTGGCCGACCCCGACCGCTTCGGCGCCGCCATGGACCCGAAGACCTCGCTGCAGGAGCTCGCCGCGCACCTCGGCCTCGGCATGCCCGTCTACGTGATCGAGGAGCACGGCCCCGACCACTCGAAGGTCTTCACGGCCACCGTCGTGCTCGCCGAGGAGGCCATCGCGACGGGCGAGGGCACGAGCAAGAAGCAGGCCGAGATGGGCGCCGCGCTCGAAGCCTGGACGACGCTGCAGTCGCGGCGCTGACGAGCGGGACCGAGCCGTGCCCGAGCTTCCCGAGGTCGAGGTCGTGCGCCACGGCCTGCAGCCCGCCGTCGAGGGCGCCACGATCGATGCGGTCGAGGTGCTCGACGAGCGCTCGCTCAAACGCCACAGCGGCCCGGCGGAAGACTTCATCGAGCGACTGACCGGCGCCCGGCTGCGCGGCGCCGTGCGCCGCGGCAAGTTCCTCTGGCTGCCGATCGAGAGCAACGATCCTTCCGGTCAGGATGCTCCTGCCGAGGCCCTCGTCGCCCACCTCGGTATGAGCGGGCAGGTGCTGCTGCGCGACCCGTCGGCCGAGGCCGCGGCGCTCACGCGCATCCGGTTCGCGCTGACGCATCCGGTGCACGGCCCGCTGCGGGTCGACTTTGTCGATCAGCGCATCTTCGGGTCGATGGCGGTGGACGCGCTGCTGCCGACGCGCGACGGCGCGGCGGCCGGGTACGGGCTGCCGTTGGCGAGCATCCCGAGCCAGGTGGCCCACATCGCGCGCGACCCGCTCGATCCCGCGTTCGATGAGCGGCTGTTCCTGCGGCGGCTCGCGGCCCGGCGCACGACCATCAAGCGCGCGCTGCTTGATCAGACGCTCGTGAGCGGCATCGGCAACATCTACGCCGATGAATCACTGTGGGCGGCGCGCGTGCACTACGACCAGCCGACCGAGTCGCTCTCGACCCGGAAGGCGCGCGAGCTGCTCGCCGAGGTGCGGCTCGTGCTGCGTCGCGCGCTCGACGAGGGCGGCACGAGCTTCGACGCGCAGTACGTGAACGTCAACGGCGCCTCGGGGTACTTCAGCCACTCGCTGCGCGCCTACGGACAGCACGGCAAGCCGTGCCCGCGGTGCGAGCGGCCGATCGTGCGCGAGCAGTTCATGAACCGCGGCTCGCACTTCTGCCCGCGCTGCCAGCGCATCCGCCGCCTCCGGTCGGCGGCCGGGTGAGCCGCCGCGGCGATCTCGCCACCGTGCTCGACGCGATCATCGCGGCCGAGCCCGAGATCGCCGTCGCGCACTGCCGGTCCGTGCCTGCCGATGCCGAGGGCGATGGGTACCGGCGGGCGCTCGAGAGCGTGGCGCTGTTCATGGCCGCGCGCTTCGAGGAGGCGGAGGCGAGCGCCGAGGCCGCGCTCGCCGGGTGCTCGCCCGACGATGCCGTGCTGCTCGTGACGGCGCGCGCCGCGCTTGCGCTCGCCCAGGCGGGGCTGCCGCGGGCGGGCGGCCTTGCGGGCGGCTGGGCGTCGACAGGGTCGGGTGACGTGCTCGCGGCGGCGATCGAGGCGATGCCCCTGCTCGACTCGCACGCTCACGGCAGCGATCGCGACCTGGCGCGCTACGCCTGCTACCTCGTCGCCGAGGCGGCGCTCGCGAGTGCGCGCCTGCTGCTCGCCGTGGACGCGCTCGCGGCGGGCGAGGCTCTGTTCGACACCGGGCGCGCACCGGGCGCGCCGGCCGAGGTGTTCTTGGAGCGCGCGGGCGCCCCGCATCCCTACGGCGTCGTGCTCAGCATCGTGCGCGTGCGCACGCTGACCTTCCGAGGCCGCATCACCGAGGCCATCGCCGAGGTCGACCGGCTGCCGCACGACGACCCGACCCTCGTGCGCCAGCTGCGATCGGCGACCGAGATCCTCGTGCGGGGTAACGCCGCCGAGCGGGCCCACGTGCGCGCGCTGAGCGATGCACTCGCCGCCGAGAGCCCGGTGCCGCACGACTACCTGACCCGCGGATGCTTCCTGCTCGTCGCCTTCGGGCTCGTCGCGCTCGGCGACACACGGGGTGCCGCGCGCTCGGCGCTCCTCGCGGGTGGCGACCTCGCGGTCTCGCAGCTCACGATCGTCGATCGAGCGCTCTGCCTCGAGCTGCTCGTCGCCGCGGCCGCCGACGAGGGAGATACGGATGCGGCCGAGGCGTGGGCGGCCCTCGCCGAACCGCTGCGCGACGACCCCATCGCCGCCTCGACGGTGCACCGCATCCTCGCCCGCCTCGCGCTGCTCGCCGCCGAGCCCGGGCGGGCGCTCCCGCTCGCCGAACGCGCGGTCGAGCTCGCGATCGCCGAGGGTCGAGGCGTCGAAGCAGCCGAGGCCGAGGTGATCGCGGCGCGGGCGCGCCGCGAGGCCGACGAGACCGGCTCGGGGGCGGCGCGCCTCGTCGCTCTCGCCGCAGCGGCCGAGGTGACGGGCCACCACGCTGCGCGTCGGGCCGCGGTGCGCGAGCTCCGCGCCTCCGGCCGCCGGCTGCCGCCCGTCGCGGGCGCGGGATGGGCCGGGCTCTCGACTCGTGAACGCGAGGTCGCGGTGATGATGGCCGACGGGCTGCGCAATGTCGAGATCGCGGCCGCCCTGCACCTCTCCGAGCACACCGTGCGCGGCCACGTCTCCCGGGTGCTGGCCGCGTTCGCCGCGGCGTCACGGTTCGTCGTCGCCGCCCGGATGGCCGAGCTCTTCCCCGGCGAGCTCGACCCGCCTACCGCGCCTCTCACGCCGCAGCTCACGGCCGTGGCCGAGCGGGTGGCGGCGGGTCTCGGCAATGCCGAGATCGGTCGTGAGCTCGGGGTGAGCACGAAGACGGTGGAGAAGTACGTGGCCGAGATCCAGCGCCGGTGGCAGGCCGGGTCGCGCGTCATGGTCGCGCGGCTCGTGCGCAGCATCCCGAACCGCGACGAATAAGCCGCAACCCCACTGTCGCCCGCCCGGTGGCGGCCGCATCATGGCGCTATGCCTCGCACACCGCTCATGACCCTCGGCTCGCTCGCGCTGCTCGGCGCCCTCGCCCTGACCGGCTGCTCGACCGGCGACGCCCCGGGCACCGCGCCCGAGGGCGGCTCGGAGGGTGGCGGCGCCACCGAGGGAGAGTCGACGGGCGGTTCCCTCGACTGCTCGGCCGCGACCACGGCGGGCTACGACCTCTTCCTCGATCCCGCGCTGACGGTCGACCCCGTGCTCGACGTCTACCCGCTCGAGGCCGGCGACACGATCACCTTCACCTACGCGGCGCACGACGAAGCCGCATACCCCTCGTACGGCTGGACATCGAGCTACATCACCGAGGCGGGCGACGTCGCCGTGTCGACCGGCTCGTTCTTCTTCGACGAGGAGGGCGGGGTCTTCACCTTCGCGGGCCCCGAGGCGGTCGCGGGCATCGACGGCGGGCCGTATGCGGGGTTCCTCGACATCGAGACGACTGTCGACACCACGACGACCGTCATCGGCCGCATCTGCGTGCAGTACGCCCTGACCGAGTAGCCGATGGCGAGCGACAGCCGGAGGGCGGTGCTCGAGCGGCCGTGGTTCGCCGCGATCGCCGTCATCGTCGCGGTGAGCCTCGTCGTCGCAGCAGGGGTCGTTGCTCTCGTCAAGTTCGGGTCACCCTTCGACGGTCCTGAACCTCAGGCTGTTCGCGCCCCGAGCGCCTTCCCGCTCAGCCTCACGCCCGTCTCGTCGCCCGCCGTCGATCGCGGCGGCACGATCTCGCTCGAGGTCTCCGGCCAGTCTCGAGAGCCGATCGAGACCGTCGAGCTGTGGGATGGCGATCGACTCGTGTACTCGATCGACGAGCTCGAGCCGACCGAGCTCGCCGACGGCTCGTACGTGCTCACGCTCGAGCTCGATCACGTTCCGACGATCGCCGGTGATCGGCCCCTGCTCGCTCGCGCCATCACGGCCTCGGGCGAGGCAGCGAGCTCGGCGGTGGTGCCGACCTCGGTTCTCGACCTGCCCGTCGATCTGGGTCTGCGTTCTCAACTGGCTGCGGGGCTGGATGCTCCGCCGGCCATCACGCGCCTGCGCGCGGCCCCCGGCGACACGGTGGAGTCCATCGCGGGCCGACTCGCTCTCACGCCCGAGCAGCTTCTCCCGAGCGTCCGCGTCGCGACGTTCGACGAGCCGCTCCTCGCCGGCACGCCGGTGATGGCGCCCGTTGCACCGGTCTCGATTGCCGATGACCCGACGCAGTACCGCCTGCCGACGAGCGACTGGCTCACGCGCATCACGGCGACGCTCGATGGGTGCGACGTGGTCGTGACGGCCACGAATCCCGATGATGAGCTCTGGATCTACGGGGGGCCCGAACAGCGCAAGATCGGCGAGGTGCGCCCGGGGGAGCCCGCGCGCCTGAGCGCTCTGCCGATCGGCCTGCTGACACTCGTCGCGTTCCTTCCGCGCGTGACCGATGACGTGAGCGGGCTCAACGGGCCATCGCTTCCTGTCTCCATCACGGTGCCCGAGGAGTGCGCCGATCTCGGCTGGTCGGGCGACGCCATCATCGTCAACGGCGCCCTCTCGTCGACGATCGACGTGCCTGACCCCTACCTCTACGTGTCGATCGATCGCGGGCCGTGGCAGCGCGTCCCGGCCGCCGAGGGGCAGTTTCTGCCTTCGAGCGTCGCGGCCGACCTGCGCTCGTTCCTGGCGGTCGAGCAGTCCGACCAGGTCGACCTCGAGCTCTGGCATCGCGACGGCGGCGAGGCCGTGCAGGTCGGGGCCGGGCTGTTCTGCCGGGCGAGCATCCAGCCGGCATCGACGGCGGGGTCGACGGCCTCGGGCGGTCCGTGCCAGCCGCCGGGAGCCCGATCGCCGGGGGAGTCGGCGCCCGTGCGCTCGCTGACCCTCACGGCGTCGGTCGGCCCTGGCCCGGCGGGGTACCTGAGCATCCTGGTCGACCCCCTGGCTGAGCAGCAGGTGAACCTCACGAGCGACGTGCCCGTCGAGCTCACGGTCGAGAGCCTCGACCCCGCGCTGCGCTCGGCGCTCCTGCAGGTCTCGCTCGCGCCGATCGGCAGCGCATCGACAGGTCTCCCGACAGCGGGCGTGCTCCGCACGATCCCGGTCGCGCTGTCACCCGTGTCGGGCGGATCGCGCGGCACGGCGACCATCAGCCCCTGGCAGTGGCGGTCGCTGAAGGCCGAGGCTGCGGGCTCGCTCGACGATGCGGGGTCGCTCGTGCTCGACGACGCCGTCGCGGCATCGCTCGCGGCCGCGACGCTCGCCGCCAACGACGGCCTCGTCACCGACCTCGCGATACGCGCACTCGCCGTCACGGGCGGGGGAGGCACGACGAGCGAAGGCTACGCCTCGCGCCCGATCATCATCGACATGACGGCGACCGAGCCGTGGACCGATGAGACGGCGCCGCAGCTCGTCGACCCGGTGGTCGAGTACCGGCCGGGCATCGCGCAGTCGGCGACCGACCAGTCGTACCGCGGAGCGTGCTTCGACATCCAGAGCTATCCGCCCGCGGGGGTGTGGCTCGCCGAGCCGTGGTCGGGGCCGCTGGCCGAGACTCCGGCGGGCACGGTGTATCCCGGGAGCCCTGAGCCCGGCGACACCGTCTCCTCCGGCGGCAACGCCGCCCGAAGCGACCTCGGGCTCGCGCTGGCCTCGTACCCGACCGACGCGTGGACCTACTGCGAGGAGGCGCGCACCGACTTCCGCAACAGCGCCGACGTCGCCATCTACGTCGCCGAGCAGGAAGCGAAGCCGAAGTGCGGCTTCGTGTGCGTTCTGCAGACCACCCTCATGGGGGCGTTCGTCGGCTTCCTGGTCGGCGGACCGGCAGGGGCGCTCGTGGGAGCGTCGATCGGCCTCGGCGCCGGGCTCGTGAGCACGGTCTCACCCGGCGTCTACGAGGCGCTCACCGAGCTGTGGGACGCGGTGGCCAGCATCTACAACAGGATCTACACGACCGCGATCGACGTTCTCGACGCGCTCAATCCCGTGTGCCTCGCCGCCGGGGCCGCCTCGGAGGAGGCGGAGCAGGCCTGCGACTCGGTCACGAACCTCGCGGTCGCCGTGGCGTTCACCTATGCTACGGGCCTGCCTCCGCAGCTGCCCATGCACGAGAACATCGCGGCAGTCGCGTCGGGCGACATGCAAGGGTTGCTCGTCCTGGCCATGGACTACGGGCTCTCGCAGTTCGGGTTGAGCTGCGAGACCTTCACGGTACCGGCCGACTCGGCCGGCACCGTGACCGCCGTCGCCGAGCTGTACGGCGATCCCGACGTCGATGCCACTCTCGATACCGCGACCGCCCCCGACGGCTCCCTCTCGGCGTGTCAGGCGTTCGCGAGTGTGCTCTACGGCACCGTGCGTCGCGGGCTCGAGGCCGAGCAGGGCAAGCTCATCTCGAGCGTCTTCCGCGTCGGCTACATCCCCGGCCTCGTGTACCGCCCGGTGGGGGATGCCCCGCCGACGATCGTCGTCACGGGCGGGGTGCCCGGCCCCCTCGCGGGCGGCACGAGCTGCCCCATCACCGCGAACACGACCCTCGTGATGAACGGGCGCGCGTACGAACTGGCTCCCGCGATCGAGCCGGCGGTCGTTCGTCGTGCCGCGAGCTACGAGCAGGTGGCGGGCATCACCGCGACCTGGACCGGCACCGTTCCGCTGCCGGTGCTGCCCGACTGGGACTTCGTCTCGGGCCCCCCGGCCCCGCTCGTGCGGTCGATCAGCCAGGCGGCCCCCGGTGCCCCCTACCTGACAGTGCGGGTCGACTCGCCGTGCCTCGGCGACACGGTCACGTTCACGCGGGCCCGGTTCGAGCCCGGCCCGCTCGCCTTCACGACCGACTCGCGGGGTGTGGCCTACTACTACCCCGGCTACGGATTGACGGATACCCCGTGATCGCCGCGCTGCTCGTCTCGCGCATCGCCCTCGGCACGGCGGTCGTCGGCACCATCGCGCTCGGGGCCGCGATCATCGTGCCGCCGCCGACACCTCCGGCCCGCGTCTGGTTCGACCAGCCGCTCGACGGCTCCGTTCTCGAGGCGGGTGAGCAGAGCATCCGGATTCATCTTCGCGATGATGCCCCGTTGCTGCGTTTCGTGATCACGCGCGACGGGGAGCAGGTCGGTGCTCCCGGTGACGACACTCTCGAGCGCGTGGTCGACGCGCCGGGGCGCGCGGCCTGGATGGGGGAGTTCTCGTGGGACTTCACCCCGGGAACGTACGAGCTGCAGCCACTGCTGGGCGTCGACGACGCGCTGCCGTCGATCACGATCATCGTGGTGGGTGACATCGCCGAGGTGCCGACTCCGGGCGCCCCCGACCCGACGCCGAGTGCCACTCCGACACCCACGCCAACGACGACACCCACGTCCAAGCCCAGCACCGAACCCACGACAGAGCCGACGACGGCGCCCAGCACGCCTCCCTCCCCCTCGCCGAGCGCGACCCCGAGCGCTCCGCCGGCCCCCGTGTTCGCCGGCTCGGTATCGCGCCTCCAGGGCGCGACCGACTGGAACAGCGTCTTCACCGGGTCGGGGATCTCGCCCGCGGGCGCGATCGTCAACGTGCAGGTCAACGTGCGACCCGGCGACACCGGCTCGTTCAGCGGGTGGGTCTCGACCCCCTGCATCACCTCGGGCAGCGGTACCGCGCCGTTCTCGTGCACCGTCGCCAATCACCAGATCCAGACACCCGAGCGGGTCGGCGCGTACGCCCCGCCCTACCTCGTCGTCTACCGCCTCGAGGTCATCTACCAGGGCACCACCTACTACGGTCCGGGCGGCAACTGGATGACCCAGGTGCGCGTCGGCTAGGCCCCGGCCACGAGGTCCTTCCGCCACGCGCCCTCGTAGACGAAGGGCACGAAGCCCAGCGCCTCGTTGACGGCGAGCATGTGCCGGTTCTCCTCGGCGTTGTAGGTGATCACCGAAGGATGCCCGGGCGAGACCTGCTCGAGCCACAGCACGTTCGCGGCCTTCAGCAGCATGCCGAGGCGGTGCCCCCGGTGCTCCCGCAGCACGATGGTGTCCTCCTGCAGCGCCGACCGCTCGGCCTCGGCCGGAACCGTCATCTCGGTGAAGCCGACCAGCGCCCCCGAGGGCACGTGCTCGACCGCGGCGACGACCGAGGTGCGGGGACTCTCGGCCTCCTTCGCCTCGTCCTCGAGCAGTCGCTCCACTGTCCACGGGTCTTCGGGCTCCTCGAGGCCCGCGGTCGGGGCGTCCGTGCTCATGCGCGTGAGCAGGTGCGCGATGCCCTCCCGCCACTCCGGCGGGGTCGGCCCCGCCCACGTGTGCACGCGGTAGTCCGGGCCGGCCGCGGCCGCCGCGGCGTCGTGCGCGGCCTGCAGCACGTCGCTTCCGAGCGGCAGCAGCAGCCGGCTGCCGCGCTCCACCTGCTCGAGGGTGTAGCCGAGGCCCTGCAGCAGGCGCACCTCGGG
>LNFD01000208.1 GCA_001464255.1 Actinomycetales bacterium Ga0077552
CCTTCGAGGCCTGGCTCGCGGGCTCGCTCGCGGGGTGCTTCGCGGCGGCGATCATGCTCGTCAACAACATCCGCGACCGCGAGCAGGATGCCCGGGTCGGCAAGAAGACGCTGGCCGTGCGCATCGGCGATCTGCCCGCCCGCATCCTCTTCGTCGTGCTGCTCGCGGGCGCCTACGGCCTGCTCGTGCCCTTCGCGCTGCTCTACGTCTGGGCGCCGATGGTGTTCTTCAGCCTGCTCATCACGGCCCCTGTCGCGCTCATCGTGCTGCTCGCGAAGACGCCGGGCGAGCTCGTGCTGGCGCTCAAGCTCACCTCGCTCGCGGCCCTCGTGACGGGCCTCGGGCTCGCGGCCGCGATCGCCTTCTAGGCGCGCGGCACCCGCAGGCGCACCTCGGCGCCGCCGCCGGTGTCGTGGGCGCTCGCCGAGCCACCGTGCGCCTCGACGATCGCGCGCGTGATCGCAAGGCCGAGGCCCGCCCCGCCCGCGATGCCGACCCGCGGCGCCGAGCGCGCGCTCGTGCCGCGCCAGCCCGCCTCGAAGACCATCGCGACCTCGCCCGGGTCGAAGCCCGGCCCCTGATCGCGCACGGAGATGACGGCGTCACCGCCCTCTGTGCCGACAGCGACCATGACCGTGCCGCCGGCGGGCGAGTGCTCGATGGCGTTGATGAGCACGTTGACGAGCGCACGGCTGAACTGCCGGGCGTCGAGCGCGGCCGTGACGCCCGCGCCCGCCGAGAGGGCGAGCGCCACGTCGTGCGAGCGGGCCAACTCGCCGTGCTCGGCCACGAGGTCGCTCGCCAGGTCGGTGAGCGAGACGGTCTCGACGGCGAGCCCGAGCGTGCCCGCGTCGATGCGTGAGAGCTCGAACAGATCGCCGACGAGCGACTGCAGGCGCGAGGCGTGCGCGCCGAGCTGCCGCGCGTGCCGCTCGGGCTCGCTCGAGAGGCCGTCCTCCAGCATCTCCGAGATGGCCTGGATGCTCGCCACGGGCGCGAGCAGATCGTGCGCGATGCGCGTCACGAGCTCGCGCCGCGCCTGCTCGGCGCGCGCAGCGTCGTCACGCGCGCGCAGCAGGCGCTCGCTCGAGGTCACGAGCTCGCCCTGCACGTCGTCGAGCTCGGCGGTGCTGCGGTCGGCGGGCGCAACGGCCTCGCCCGCCCCCAGCCGGCGGGCATCGCGGCCGAGCGCCCGGGCATCCCGCGACAGCGCGCTCGAGAGCAGGATAGCGACGCCGACGGCCACGATGCCGCTCACGGCCGTGACGGTGAGGGCGACGACGGTGTCGGACTCGCTGATGTACATGCCGTTAGCCGTGAGCACGATGCCCCCGGCGACGGCGAGCACGGCGGCGACGACGATGACCACGACGTGCACGATGAGGGGCGCGCGCCGCGCGAGGCGCAGGATGAGCGCCGCGGCGATGCCGGTGACGGCGGCCGCGCCGGCGGCGGTGCCGATGATCTGCAGGTACTCGGCCCCTGTCACGATTCCTCCCCGGCACCGAGCGCGAGCGCCTCGGCATTGAGCCGGTAGCCCACGCCCCACACGGTCGCGATGATCGCGGGAGCGGCGGGGTCGGCCTCGATCTTCTCGCGCAGGCGGCGCACGTGCACCGTGATGGTCGAGACGTCGCCGATCGTCCAGCCCCACACCTCGTCGAGCAGCTGCTCGCGCGAGATCGTGCGGCCGGGGCGGCGCGCGAGGTAGGCGAGCAGGTCGTGCTCGCGCGCCGTGAGCGCGAGCACCGCGCCGTCGAGCGTGATCTCGCGCCGCTCGGCGTCGATGCGCAGGCGCCCGAGCGTCACATCGCCGCCCGGGGTGCCCGCGGGGTTCGCGCGCCGCAGCAGGGCCTCGGCACGCAGCACGAGCTCGCGCGGGGAGAACGGCTTGGCGAGGTAGTCGTCGACGCCGGCCTCGAGCCCCTCGATGCGGTGCTCGGGCTCGCCGAGCGCCGTGAGCATGATGATCGGCACAGTCGACGTCTCGCGCAATCGGCGGGCGACCGTGAGGCCGTCGACGCCGGGGATCATCCTGTCGAGCACAATGAGGTCGGGCGGCCGGGCGGTCGCGAGCTCGAGAGCGTCGACCGAGTCGGCCGCGGTGTCGACAATGCCGCCCGCCGCGCTCACGTAGGTCGCGGCGATCTCGAGCAGGGTCGCATCGTCGTCGACGATGAGCACGCGCCGCCCATCGAGCGGGCGGTCGGGGGCCGCGGCCGAGGTTTCAGCCACCACGCAGCACCTCTTCGAGCCTGACTATCGGGTCGTACCAGCCGAGGTCGAGGATGAGGGTCAGCAGTGCCTTGTCGGCGCCGACGATCACGACGATGCCGACGATGATGAAGAGCACGCCCATCGTGCGGCGGAACCAGCCGCGCGGGTCGGCAAGCCAGCCGAGCCGGCGCGCGGCCGACCGGCCGGCCAGTGCGATGAGCAGCAGGGGCACCGCGAGCCCGATCGCGTAGAGCGTCACGTACAGCAGCCCCTCGGCGAACGACACCGGGAGCACTGCCGCGACGATGAGCGCGTAGGTCGGGCTGCAGCTGGTGAACACGGGGCCGAGCGCGGCACCGGTGAGGATGTCGCCGCCGATCGACTGCCGCTGCACCGAGGCGTCGAGCGCGCGGTTACTGCGGTCGCCCAGGCCCAGCCGGGTCGACGCGCGCTCCCACAGGCTCGGCACGAGCAGGTTGATGCCGAGCAGGATGACGATGACGCCCGAGATGATCTGCCACACCTGCGTCGGGATTCCGAGCAGCGCCGTCGTCGCCTTCAGCAGCAGCGTGAACACGATGACGCTCACGGCGAGGGATGCCGCGATGACGAAGGGGCGCCAGCGCGCGCGCCGGGCATCCGCCCCGTCGGCCACGATCGAACCGCCGACGATGACCGGCAGCAGGGGCAGCACGCACGGGGCCGCGACGGTCAGCACGCCCGCGAGCAGGCTGACGACGAGAAGGCCTTCCATGGCCCGACCCTACGGTGCCGCGGCGATGAGCGCCTCGAGCGTGGTGTTCTCGTAGAGCACGCCCTTCGTGAGCAGCTCGCCGTCGTCGTCGACGTAGACGATCGTCGTCTGCAGGGTGACGCCGTATTGCTGGCGCAGATCGGTCGCCGTGTCGAAGTCGACCTTGAAGATCGTCATGCCCGTAGGGATAGCGTTGGCCTTGATGTCTTCATCGAGCGCGCGGCACTTCGGGCACCACGAGGCGTGGAAGAACAGCACCTTGAGGCCCGGAGTCTCGGCGATCGCGCCGTCGTAGTAGTCGAGGTAGTCGCCGGGTGCCGAGGTGGTCTCCGCGTCGGTCGTGGCATCGCCCTCGGGCGTCGGCACGGGCTCGGCGGCAGGCGCGGTCGCGACGGGTGCCTCAGCGGTGACCACGGCGCCGGTCGAGCATCCCCCGAGCCCGATCATCAGCGCGAGCGCCGCCCCCGCGGCGATCGTTGTCCGTGTCATCATGCTGCGCACTCCTTCCGCGACCGCACCCGCGGCCGTCGGATCGACTGTAGGTCGGTGCGCACCGCCTCCGGAAGGCGATCGCCTTACGAGGTGATTACGGCTGCTCCGAGCCGGAGGTCGGCGTGGTCTCGCCCACCGCGTCCTCCGCGTCCGCATCCGGATCGACGGCCGGGCGCTGCCGGCGGGCCGCGAGATCGAGCGCGACGGCGTCGCGGAGCGACCCGAAGAAGATGTACGAGACGGTCATCGAGATGACGGTCGCGACGATCGCCGCCCACCACCAGTCGAGGCCGATCGCGAGCAGCAGCCCGAGCCCGGCGCCGAAGATGCCGAGGCGGAGGAGGGTGTACTGGATCCAAGGGCTCACGGGCTCAGTCTACGAGCGGCCTCTCGGTGCCCGCCCAGAACGTGCGGCGTACACTCCTGGCATGACCCGCCTCCTCATCGTGCTCGTCGTGGTCGCCGTGGCGTTCACGATCTACACGCTCGTGGACGTGCTGCTGACCGAGCGCGCGCGGGTGCGCGCGTTCCCCAAGCCGCTGTGGGCCCTCGGTGTCGTGGTGCTGCCCGTCATCGGCGGTGTGCTCTGGCTCGTCGTCGGCAAGGCGCGCCGCACCGGCCCGGGTGCCCGCCCCGTCGCGCCCGACGACGACCCCGCCTTCCTCAGCACGCTCTCGAGCGACGAGATCGCCAAGCGCGCCGAACAGGACGAACGGCTGCGGCAGCTCGAGCAAGAGCTCGCCGACCTCGACGATGACACCCCCGCCGACCCCGAGCGCTGACCCCGCCGCCTCGCCTGCCGGAGCCGCCGCCGCGGCCCTGCTCGAGGGCCTGGTGCGCGCGGGAGTCACCGATCTCGTGCTGAGCCCGGGCTCACGGTCGCAGGGCCTCGCGCTCGCGGCCGCCGCCTTCGCCCGAGCGGGCCGCCTCGCGCTGCACGTGCGCATCGACGAGCGCGTTGCCGGTTTCACCGCGCTCGGCCTCGCCGTCGAGAGCGGTCGGCCGGTCGCCGTCGTGTGCACCTCCGGCACCGCGGTCGCCAACCTGCACCCCGCGGTGCTCGAAGCGCACCACGCGGGCGTGCCGCTCATCGTGCTCACCGCCGACCGCCCCGCCGAGCTGCGCGGCATCGGTGCCAATCAGACGACCGTGCAACCGGGCATCTTCGGCGAGCTCGTGCGCGCCGACTGGGATGTCGCGGCGCCCGTCGGCGCCGCGGGCGAGACCGACGACGCCCGCGAGCTCGGCGCCCTCGCTGTGCGGGCGAGCGCGGAGGGCCCCGTGCACCTCAACCTCGCCTTCCGCGAGCCGCTCAGCGGCCCCGTCTCCGTGCCCGACGGCCTCGTCTCGGGCCCCGTGCCGAGTCGCCCCGCCGTCGACGCTCCCGTCGTCGTCGACCTGCACGTCGACGACGCGACCGTCGTCATCGCGGGCCACGGCGCCGGCGCGCGCGCCGAGCAGCTCGCCGTCGCCCTCGGCGCCCCGCTCGTGGCCGAGGTGTCGAGCGGCGCCCGGTTCGGCCGTCACGCCGTCGTCGCGTACCGCGACGAGGCCGTCGGGCGCGCGATCGTGCTCGGCCACCCCACGCTGAGCCGCGAGGTGCCGCAGCTGCTCGAGCGCGCCGACGTCGAGGTCATCGTCGTGCGTACCCCCGGTGTCGAGGACTACAACCCCGGCCGCCGCGCCCGCATCGTCGACGACGTGCGCGTGCTCGGCGCCCCCGACCCCGCGGTCGTGCGACGCTGGGTCGGCGGCTGGGTCAGCATGTCGCGCGCCGTGCTCGAGTCGCAGGCGCCCGACGACCCGGCCCCCGATCTCTCGCTCGCGGTCTCCGACGACCGGGGAGTGCGCGCGGCCTTCGCGAAGGCCGAGCTCGCGGTGCTGCGCGCCCCCAT
>LNFD01000209.1 GCA_001464255.1 Actinomycetales bacterium Ga0077552
GGCTCGAAGCCCAACGAGACCATCTACACCTATAGCGAGAAGGAGCTGCAGGGCGTGCTCGCGGCGCTCAAGAAGGCGGGCAAGCGCTATCAGGACCCGATCCAGCGCTACAAGGGCCTCGGTGAGATGGATGCCGATCAGCTCGCCGACACGACCATGAGCCGGGCCCACCGCACCCTGCGGCGCGTGCGAGTGAGCGACGCGGAGGCGTCGTCGCGCATGTTCGAGCTGCTCATGGGCAACGAGGTCGCACCGCGTAAAGACTTCATCATCGCCGGGCAGGGTCTCGACCGCGACCGCATCGACGTCTGACGCCGGGGCGCCCCGCGACTAGGCGATGGGGGTGCCGACCGAGCCCAGGGGCGAGTCGAGCAGGGTGCCCGAAGCGTCGCGCTTCGCCCCGCCCTCCGGCAGCGTGCGCGCCGAGCC
>LNFD01000210.1 GCA_001464255.1 Actinomycetales bacterium Ga0077552
GCGGCCGGGGTCGGCGCCCGCGATCGTCTGCGTCGAGCTCGAGACCGTGAGCACTTCGGCCGTCGAGGGATCCACGGCGCCGAAGAACACCGCACGTGCGCCGGCGCCGAGCTTGATGCCGGCCATGCCGCCTGCCGCCAGGCCCTGGGGGCGCACCTGGTCGGCCGCGAAGTGCAGCAGCTGGGCATCCGAGGTCACGAAGACCAGCTCCGCAGCCTCGTCGGCGGGCGCCGCCCCGATGACCTCGTCGCCGGGTTTGAGGGCGATGACCTCGCCGTCGGGGCGGGCGGGCCAGCCCCCGGGCGCGACGCGCTTGACGATGCCCTCACGGGTGCCGAGGGCGAGCGGGGCCGTGCTGGCAGGGTCGACGATCGCGAGCACACGCTCCTTCGCATCGGTCAGGCCCAGGTACTCGCGCAGCTTCGCGCCCGCGGCGAGCTGCACCGAGTTGGCGGGCACGCTCGGCAGATCGACCGGGGTGAACCGCACGAAGCGGCCGCGCGAGGTGATCGCCACGAGCTCGCCGCGCGTCGTCGAGTCGACCGCCCCGAGCAGGGCGTCGTGCTTGCTGCGGCGGGCCGGCGCGACGATCGTGGCGCCCTCGGGCAGCTCGACGCGCACGGCGCGGCCGGTCGTCGATACGAGCACGCGGCAGGGGGCGTCGGCGATCTCGAGGGAGACGGGAGCGGCGCCCCGGCTGCGGGGAGCCGCGATGGAGGCGCTCGCCTCGGTGAGCAGCGTGCGCCGGGGGGTGCCGAAGCGGTCGGCCGTCGTCTCGAGCTCGTCGCCGACGACAGCGCGCACGCGGGCGGGGTCGGCGAGCAGCGTCTCGAGCTCGGCGATCTCGGCGCGCAACTGGTCGCGCTCGCTCTCGAGCTCGATGCGGCTGAACTTCGTGAGGCGCCGCAGCCGCAGCTCGAGGATGTACTCGCTCTGCAGGGTGCTCAGGTCGAAGACCTCCATGAGGCGGGCACGGGCGGCCTCCGCGTCGTCGGAGGTGCGGATGACCTGGATGACCTCGTCGATGTCGAGGATCGCGATGAGCAGGCCCTCGACGAGGTGCAGGCGCTCACGGCGCCGGGCGAGGCGGTACCCGCTGCGCCGCGTGACCACCTGGATGCGGTGGTCGAGGTAGACCTGCAGCAGTTCTTTCAGGCCGAGTGTCTGGGGCGTGCCGTCGACGAGCGCGACGGCGTTGATCGAGAAGCCGTCTTCGAGCGGCGTGTACCGGTAGAGCTGCTCGAGCACGGCCTCGGGGCTGAACCCCGTCTTGATGCCGATGACGAGACGCAGGCCGTTGCGCCGGTCGGTGAGGTCGGTGACATCGCTGATGCCCGCGAGCTTCTTCGACTGCACGCCGTCTTTGATCTTCTCGATGACCTTCTCGGGGCCGACGAGGTACGGCAGCTCGGTGATGACGATGCCGGTCTTGCGCGCCGTGATGGGCTCGATCGAGACCTTGGCGCGCGTCTTGAACGAGCCGCGACCGGTCGCGTAGGCCTCGCGGATGCCCTCGAGGCCGATGATCGTTCCGCCTGTGGGCAGATCGGGGCCGGGCACGTAGGCCATGAGGTCGTCGAGCGAGGCCTCGGGATCGTCGAGCAGGTGCCGAGCGGCAGCGGCGACCTCGATGAGGTTGTGCGGCGCCATGTTGGTCGCCATGCCCACGGCGATGCCGCTCGCCCCATTGACGAGCAGGTTCGGGAAGGCCGCCGGCAGCACCGAGGGCTGCGTGAGCTGGTTGTCGTAGTTCGGCACGAAGTCGACGACGTCTTCATCGAGGTCGTCCACCATCGCCATCGCCTCGGCGCGCAGTCGGGCCTCGGTGTACCGCGCCGCGGCGGGTCCGTCGTCGAGAGAGCCGAAGTTGCCGTGGCCGTCGATGAGCGGCACGCGCAGCGTGAACTCCTGCGAGAGCCGCACGAGCGCGTCGTAGATCGCCGAGTCACCGTGCGGGTGCAGCTTGCCCATGACCTCGCCGACGACGCGCGCCGACTTCACGTGGCCGCGATCAGGCCGCAGGCCCATCTCGCTCATCATGTACAGGATGCGCCGCTGGACGGGTTTGAGACCGTCGCGCGCGTCGGGCAGGGCGCGCGAGTAGATCACCGAGTAGGCGTACTCGAGGAACGAGCCCTGCATCTCATCGGCGAGATCGACGTCGTCGATGCGTTCGCCGATCGGCGCGTCGGTGGGCTCGGAGCCCCGGGATCGGGAGGCAGGAGGGGGAGTCATAGGCTGGCCCCATGCTACCGGCGCGTCGCGGAGACTCCCCGTCACTCGCCGACGTGTTGACGAGCGCGTTCTCGGCGATGCGCGCCGAGCCGAACCCGCTCGCGCTGCCGCCCGTACGCAGCGCCGCCGTGCTGCTCATCGATGGGCTGGGGATGTCCGCGCTGCAGCGGCGCGCCGGTCACGGCCGTCGACTGCTGGCCGCGATCCCGGCGCAGGGTGGCATCATCGAATCGGGCTTCCCGACCACGACCGCATCCGCGCTCGCGAGCCTGACGACGGGCCTCGCGGCCGGGGAGCACGGGCTCGTGGGCTACAGCGCGATCGACGCCGACGGCGATCGGGTCGTGAACCAGCTCACCGGGTGGGACGACAGGATGAGGCCGCGCGAGTGGCAACCGCATCCGACCGTCTTCGAGCGGGCCGCCGCCGCAGGCGTCGACGCGGTCGTCGTCGGTGCTGAGCGTTATCGCGACACGGGGTTCACCGAGGCGGTGCTGCGAGGGGCCCGGTTCGAGGCGCAGCGCTCGATCGGCGATCGCATCGCCCGCGGGCTCGAGCTGCTGCGAGGTTCCGAGCCACGGCTCGTGTACATCTACGTCCCCGAGCTCGACATGGCGGGCCACGCCGACGGCGTCGAGTCGCCCCACTGGACCGAGCGGCTCGAGGAGCTGGACGCGAGCCTCGCCGCCCTCGAGCGCGGCGTCCCGGCTGACGCCGGGGTGCTGTTGACGGCCGATCACGGCATGCTCGATGTCGCCGCGCACCGGCGGCTCGTGCTCGACGCCGACGACCCGCTATGGTCGGGCATCCGGCACGTCGCGGGCGAACCGCGGTGCCTGCACCTGGGGCTCGAGGACGCTCGGGAGGCGAAGGCGGTGCGCGATCGGTGGCTCGCCGCCGAGGGCGGCCGCTCGTGGGTCGTCACGCGTGACGAGGCGATCGCGGCGGGCTGGTTCGGCCCGGTCTCCGACGCCGCACGGTCGCGCCTGGGAGACGTCATCGTCGCCGCCCGCGCGCAGGTCGCCTACTACGACGGTCGCACCGCGACCGACCGCGCGCTCGCGATGGTCGGTCAGCACGGCTCGTTCTCGCCCGACGAGCTACGGGTGCCGCTCGCGCGCTGGGGGGCCTTCGCCCGCTAGCGCGAGGGCCTAGGCGCCGTCGTCATCAGGCGCCGTCGTCATCGGGCCGGGCGCCGAACACGATCTCGTCCCAGCTGGGCATCGCGGCGCGCCCGCGACGGTTCGCGGGCTTGGTCGGGGGCTGCTCGGCACCACCTGCGAGCGCGGCGTCGTCGACGGTGCTCTCGGCTGCGGTATCCACCGCCGGGTCGTCGATTCCTTCGGCGTCCTCGTCCATGCCGAGCGCGGCCGTGTCGATCGGCACGTCGACGATGCGGATGGAACCCGTCGAGGGATGCGCCGCACGCGACGACTCCCACTCGTCGGACGGCGCGGCCTCGCGCTCTCCCCGGCGGCGGCGCAGCGCCTCCAGCAGGTCAGCGGTGTTGCCGACCTCGGAGGTGTCGGGCTCGGCGATGCGGGCGATCGGGCGCTCGGGCCGCTCGATCGGTGCCGCGGGGCGGCCGGCGTCGGTGGCCGGGAGGAAGGCGCCGCTGTCGAAGCGCCCGCTCGTCGGCGTATCGATCGGCACGGCGCGCAGGCGCGGCATGACCGGTGCCGGGCCGTCGCCCTGCTGCGAGAGCGACTGCGCCTCGTGGTTGGCGGGGGCGAGCGTCGACTTCTTCGGGTCGAAGGTCCACACGGCGGTGCGCGCGACGTCGGCGTCGAGGAAGCTCACCGAGACGATCCAGTGCGACTCCTGCTTCCGGCTCTCCCAGCGCACGTCGCGGGCTCCGATGCCGGTGAGGCGGTGGTCGATGGCCGAGCCGAAGGTGCCGGTCACGCCCGCCTCGCCCTCGGCAGCGACGGCGACGGGCACGGTGCGCGCGGCGGTGACGACGTACTCGCGCTCGGCGAGCACGGGCCCTTCGAAGCGCTGGATGTACTCCAGGGGCTCCCCGGTCTGCGCAGCCACCTCGGCGGCGGTCAGGCCCTGGCGGATGAGCGCCTGCACCTCGCGCGGGCCGACGCGGTGGGGCGCGGGTGCGGCCGGCCGGTTCTGCCGCAGAGCGGTGTGCAGCGCCTCGGTGATCGGGACGCGGAACCGCGAGCCGTCGGCGGAGACGACGACGAGTGCGCCGTTCTCGGCACCGATCACTGTGAGCTCGTCCATGGCTCTCACCCTCCGGTCGTGGGGTTGGTGGCCACAGCATCCCATGGCCCCGCGAGCGGGGCCGGGAATAGCGCGGGCGTGCCGGAAGTTGGCGGGGGAGACGGGGAGGAACACGGGCTGCGCCGCGCGTTTGCGTTTCCCCCTCCCTTCCTGCAAACTATGCCCGCCGGAAGTGGACTGGCATGGCTACGGACTACGACGCCCCCCGCAAGACCGACGAGGACACCGACTCGATCCAGGCCCTGCAGGAGCGCGTTCCCGACAAGCTCTCGGGCGTTGTCGATGTCGATGACGCCGACAACCCGGGCTTCGAGCTCGCCGGCCAAGACCTCGCCGACCTCGACCTCGACGTCGTCGTGCTGCCCCCGCAGGCCGACGAGTTCACGTGCATCAGCTGCTTCCTCGTGAAGCACCGCTCCCAGCTCGACCACGAGGAGAAGCTCGGCTCGGTGTGCCGGGAGTGCGCCAGCTAGTTCCCCGCTCCGGTCCTCGGCGCTGAGGCGATCGCCGCGGCGAGGTCTTCCGGCCGGCGCGTCGACAGCAGCCAGTAGGGCGTCGGGTCGTCGGGGTCGGTGAGCGCGATGCGCAGCACGGGCGAGACATCGGGTCGCAGCACGATGAACGCGCGCGCATCGAGGTGCTGACCGCGCGCCAGCCGCGCCTCATCGCCCCGGGCGACGACCGTTTCTCCCACGAGCGACAGCGGCACGCGCGCCGCGCCCGCGCGGAGCATCCCGTCGCCCACGACGATCGTCGGCGCCGAGAGTACGGCCGCCCCGACGACGCCGAGTGCGAGCACCACCCCCACGACGGCGCCGACGAGAACGCTGATCGGTGCGAAGGTCAGCAGGCTCGCGGGGATGGCCAGTGCGGCGATGAGGGCGATCCAGGGGGCGGGCCACAGGCGCTCGCGATACGACTCCATGCGCCCATTCGACCATGCATTAGCCTCGACGGGTGCCGCGAACCGTCGATGTGCTGCTCACCGGATCCACCGTTCCCGCGTACGCCCACCCGGGCGACGCGGGGGCCGATCTGCGCGCCGCTGAGGCGGTGGAGCTCGCCCCCGGCGAGCGCGCGACCGTCGGCACCGGCACGGCGATCGCCCTGCCCGAGGGGTTCGCGGCCTTCGTCATGCCCCGCAGCGGCCTCGCCGCGCGCCACGGCATCACGATCCTCAACGCGCCGGGCACCGTCGATGCGGGCTACCGCGGCGAGATCCGCGTGACGCTGCTGAATACGGATGCTCGCGAGACGTTCCGCGTCGAGGCCGGCGATCGCATCGCCCAGCTCGTCGTGATGCCCGTGGTGCAGGCCCGGTTCGTTCCCGTGGAGTGGTTGCCGGGCTCGCACCGCGGCGAGCGGGGGTTCGGCTCGACCGGCTACCGTGGGGTGCCGACCGAAGGAGATTCCGCGTGACCGATCCCGTCACTGGCTCGACCCCGTCGCTCGACGACGCGAAGTCCGCTCCGCTCGATCGCGCCGAGAACGGCCCGCTCGACGAGAGCGAGGCCAACGCCGTGCGCCCCTACGTCGACCTCGGCGGCGTCAAGCTCGTGCCTCGCGAGGGCCTGCAGCTGCGCCTCGAGATCGAGGAGGGCACGAAGCGCGTCGTCGCCGTCGGCATCGACTACGCGGGCTCCACCCTGCAGGTGCAGCCCTTCGCGGCGCCGCGCACGAGCGGCCTGTGGCACGAGATCCGCGCGCAGATCGTCGAGCAGGTGCGGTCGCAGGGCGGCGAGGTGCAGGAGCGCGACGGCGTGTTCGGGCCCGAGGTCATCGCCCGCATCCCCGTGACGGGTGGCGAGGCGGGGGCGACCCGTATCGCCCGGTTCGTCGGCGTCGACGGCCCCCGCTGGTTCCTGCGGGGCGTCATCGCCGGCCAGGGCGCGATCGAGGCCGAGGCAGCCGCGGCGATCGACGACGTCTTCCGCGGCATCGTCGTCGTGCGCGGCACGACCCCGATGCCGCCGCGCGACCTCATCCCGCTCCAGGTGCCTCAGGGCGCGACGGCCGCTGGCACCGCGACGGCCCCGGCCGCTCCGACGGCATGAGCGCGGAGGACCCCCGCCCGGTCGACGGCGACGCCTCGAGCGAGCCCGCCCCCGGCGCCGCCGAGCAGCCCGACAGTGCCGCGGAGCTGCGCGCCGCCCTCGAGGCCGCGGCGCGGCGCTCGGGCTTCGCGCGGGTCGAGCCGGGCGAGCGGCCGACCGCTCACGCCCTGTGGGGCGCGGTGGGCGGCGTGCGGGGGCTCGTCGAGTCGCTGCTGCCGGGCTTCCTCTTCCTCGTGGTGTTCACGATCACGAGCGAGGTGGCGCCCTCGGTGCTGATCCCCGTCGGCATCGCCGTGCTCTTCGTGCTCGTGCGCGCGATCACCCGGTCGCCCATGTTGCCCGCCGTCGTCGGCCTCATCGGCATCGCGCTGTCGGCCGGGCTCGCGCTCGCGACCGGCCGGGCGGAGGAGAACTTCCTGCTCGGCTTCCTCATCAACGGCGTCTGGCTCATCGCGCTGCTCGTGAGCCTCGTCGTGCGCAGACCGCTCATCGGGGTCATCACGGCGCTGCTCACGGGCGACCACGAGTGGCGCGCCGACCCCGCCAAGCGCACCGTGCTCACGGTGACGACCTGGCTGTGGGTCGGGCTGTTCACGCTGCGCCTCGGCGTGCAGGTGCCGCTCTATCTCGCCGAGCAGGCGGCCGCCCTCGCCGCGACGAAACTGCTCATGGGCCTGCCGCTCTACGCGGCCGTGCTCTGGGTGACGTGGCTCATGGTGCGCGCGGTCTACGCGCGCCGGGCATCCTGAGTGCTAGCATTATTTATCTCGATATCAAGATAGTTTCCGGCCGGTAGGCTGGTCCTGTCCGGCGCTGGGCGGCGGATGCGCCCGGTCCCGTTGCACAAGAGGAGTCACTGTGTCTGCAGTCAACAGCTTCGATTCGATCGACACCCTGTCGGTCGCGGGCGCCGAGTACCAGGTCTTCCGCATCGACACGGTCGAGGGCTACCAGACCCTGCCGTTCAGCCTCAAGGTGCTGCTCGAGAACCTGCTGCGCACCGAGGACGGCGCGAACGTCACGGCCGAGCAGATCCGTGCTCTCGGGTCGTGGGATCCGGCCGCCGAGCCCGACACCGAGATCCAGTTCACGCCCGCGCGCGTCGTCATGCAGGACTTCACCGGCGT
>LNFD01000211.1 GCA_001464255.1 Actinomycetales bacterium Ga0077552
CCCTTGCCCTGCTGGTTCCAGGGCAGGATGACGCCGTCGTTGAGCGTCAGGGACGGATCGCCGATGAGCAGGTCGACGTCGACCGCCATGCGCGTGCCGAGGCCCGAGCAGACAGGGCAGGCCCCGAACGGCGCGTTGAACGAGAAGGTGCGGGGCTCGATCTCCGTGAGCTGCAGCGGGTGGCGGTTGGGGCAGCTGAGCCGCTCGCTGAAGGTGCGCGTGCGGTCGGCTGCCTTCGCCTCGCGATCGACGAAGTCGATGACGACCAGGCCCTCGGTCAGCCCGAGCGCCGTCTCGAGCGAGTCGGTGAGCCGCGTGAGGGCGTCGTCGTTCGCGACGAGACGGTCGACGACGACCGCGATATCGTGCTTGATCTGCTTCTTGAGCTCGGGCGGCTCGCTGAGCTGGATGAGCTCGCCGTCGACGACCGCGCGGGCGTAGCCCGAGGCGGCGAGCTCGCGGAAGAGGTCGACGAACTCGCCCTTCTTCTGGCTCACCACGGGCGCGAGCACCTGGAAGCGCGTACCGGTCTCGAGGGTCATGAGCTCGTCGGCGATCTGCTGCACCGTCTGGCGCTGGATCCTCTCGCCGCACACGGGGCAGTGCGGGATGCCGACGCGCGCCCAGAGCAGGCGCATGTAGTCGTAGATCTCGGTGATCGTGCCGACCGTCGACCGCGGGTTGCGGTTGGTCGACTTCTGGTCGATCGATACGGCCGGGCTGAGGCCCTCGATGAAGTCGACATCCGGGCGATCGACCTGGCCGAGGAACTGCCGGGCGTACGCCGACAACGACTCGACGTAGCGGCGCTGGCCCTCGGCGAAGATCGTGTCGAACGCCAGAGAACTCTTGCCCGACCCCGAGAGGCCCGTGAACACCACGAGCGCGTCGCGCGGGATCACGAGGTCGACATCGCGCAGGTTGTGCACGCGCGCACCGCGCACGCTCAGATGGGGAGCAGTCTCAAGGGGGGTCGCCGACACTCTGATGATTCTAGGCGCGCCCCCCGACAGCAGACTGAGCGCGCGGCTCAGCGCACGTGCCCCGCCTCGACCATGCCGCGCAGGTCTTTCTTGAGGTCCTGCACCTCGTCACGAAGGCGCGCGGCGAGCTCGAACTTCAGCTCTTCGGCGGCCGTGAGCATCTGCGCCGTGAGGTCGGCGATGATCGACTCGAGCTCGGCGGCGCCCTCGGCACCGCGGCCCTCGCGGCGCAGGGCAGGAGTGGCGGCTCGCTTACCGCCCGCTCCCCCGCCGCGCTGCCGGCTGGCCAGCAGCTCGGCGGTGTCGGCACCCTCGCGCACGAGCTGATCGGTGATGTCGGCGATCTTCTTGCGCAGCGGCGTGGGGTCGATACCGTGCTCGGCGTTGTAGGCGATCTGGCGGTCGCGTCGGCGCGTGGTCTCGTCGATCGCCTGCGCCATCGAGGGCGTCACGACATCGGCGTACATGTGCACCTCGCCCGAGACGTTGCGGGCCGCGCGCCCGATGGTCTGGATGAGCGAGGTCGCCGACCGGAGGAACCCCTCTTTGTCGGCGTCGAGGATCGCCACGAGCGAGACCTCCGGGAGGTCGAGGCCCTCGCGTAGCAGGTTGATGCCCACCAGCACGTCGTACACGCCCTGCCGCAGCTCGCTCAGCAGCTCGACGCGGCGCAGCGTGTCGACGTCGGAGTGCAGGTACCGCACGCGCACTCCCGCTTCGGTGAGGAACTCGGTGAGCTCCTCCGCCATCTTCTTCGTGAGGGTCGTGACGAGCACGCGCTCGTCGCGCTCGGTGCGCTGACGGATCTGCTCGAGCAGGTCGTCGATCTGCCCCTTGCTGGGCTTGACGACGATCCCGGGGTCGACGAGGCCCGTCGGGCGGATGATCTGCTCGACGACGGAGTCGGTGATGCCCAACTCGTACTTGCCGGGCGTCGCGGAGAGGTAGACCTTCTGGCCCGTGCGGTCGAGGAACTCCTCCCAGCGCAGCGGTCGGTTGTCGAGGGCGCTCGGCAGGCGGAAGCCGTGCTCGACGAGCGTGCGCTTGCGCGAGGCATCGCCCTCGTACATCGCACCGATCTGCGGCACGGTCACGTGGCTCTCATCGATCACGACGAGGAAGTCCTCCGGGAAGTAGTCGAGCAGGCAGTTCGGCGGCTCACCCGGGGCGCGACCGTCGATGTGTCGCGAGTAGTTCTCGATGCCGTTGCAGAACCCGATCTGCTCCATCATCTCGATGTCGAAGGTCGTGCGCATGCGCAGCCGCTGCACCTCGAGGAGCTTGCCCTGGCGCTCGAGCTCGGCGAGCCGCACGTCCAGTTCCTCCTTGATCGTCACGATCGCACGCTGCATCGTGTCGGGCGAGGCCGCGTAGTGCGTCGCCGGGAAGACCGAGACGGCGTCGAGCGCGCGCACCACATCGCCCGTGAGGGGGTGCAGGGCGTAGAGCGCCTCGACCTCGTCACCGAACATCTCGATGCGGATCGCGAGCTCTTCGTACATCGGGATGATCTCGATCGTGTCGCCCCGTACACGGAACTTGCCGCGGGAGAAGTCGACGTCGTTGCGCTGGTACTGCATGCCGACGAACTTGCGGATGAGCGCGTCGCGCGGGATGCTCTGGCCCACCTGCAGGGCCACCATCGCCTCGAGGTACTCCTCTGCGGCACCGAGGCCGTAGATGCACGACACGGTCGAGACGACGACGACGTCGCGGCGGCTCAACAGCGAATTGGTCGTCGAGTGCCGCAACCGCTCGACCTCGGCGTTGACCGAGCTGTCTTTCTCGATGAACGTATCGGTCTGCGGCACGTAGGCCTCGGGCTGGTAGTAGTCGTAGTACGAGACGAAGTACTCGATCGCGTTGTGCGGCATGAGGTCGCGGAACTCGGTTGCGAGCTGCGCCGCGAGCGTCTTGTTGTGCGCGAGGACGAGGGTCGGCCGTTGAACCTGCTCGATGAGCCACGCCGTCGTCGCCGACTTGCCCGTGCCCGTGGCGCCGAGCAGCACGATGTCGGTCTCACCGGCATTGATGCGGGCCGCCAGCTCGGCGATCGCCTGGGGCTGGTCGCCGCTCGGCCGGTAGTCGCTCACGACCTCGAAGGGGCGCACCGAACGCGTGGGTTCCATGCGCTCAGCCTACGAGAGGGGGTCTGACACTCCGGTGTGACGGGCGCGCTCGGCCACGAGCCGCTCCCACAGCGCATCCACTTGCTCGAGCGTGTGCGCCATCGTGCCGCTCGTGTCGATGACGACGTCGGCCGCCGCGAGGCGCTCCTCATCGCTCGCCTGCGCGGCGACCCTGTCCTGGGCGGATGCCCGGTCCATGCCGCGCAGGGTGACGAGCCGCTCGACACGCTGCTCGGCGGGCGCGTGCACGACGACGACGATGGCGAACTCGTCGGCCGACCGCGCCTCGACGAGCAGAGGCACGTCGTAGACGACGATCGCATCGGGGTCGTGGGCCTCGAGGTGATCGAGTCGCTCGCGGTAGAGCCGCTGCACCTCCGGATGCACGATGGCGTTGAGGTCGGCGCGGGCCGCGGGGTCGGCGAACACGAGCCCGCCGAGGGCGGGGCGGTCGAGCGATCCGTCGGGGGCGAGCACGGCATCCCCGAACCGACGGCGGATGGCGGCGAGGCCCGGTGAACCGGGCGCGACCGCCTCGCGCGCGAGCAGATCGGCGTCGATGACGACGGCGCCGAGCGCGGCGAGCCGGGCCGAGACGACCGATTTACCGGCTGCGATGCCCCCGGTGAGCCCGATGACGTCCATCGTTCGAGCCTATCCGGTCGGCTCGCACCCGAGCGGGTAGCATGACTCGCACGTGCCCCGATGGAGGTCTCCCGTGCTCGAACTGCTCACCGGTACCGGGCTCGCCGTGGCCGCAGGGCTCAACGCCTACGTGCCGATGCTCGTGCTCGGTCTCGCTGGTCGGTTCCTCGATTTCGTCGAGCTGCCGTCGGCCTGGGCGTGGCTCGAGAACGAGTGGGTGCTGCTGATCCTCGGCGTGCTGCTCGTGATCGAGCTCGTCGCCGACAAGATCCCGGCGGTCGACTCGATCAACGACGTCATCCAGTCGATCGTGCGCCCCGCGGCGGGCGGAATCGACGACCGCCGCCGTCACCGATCCGGCGGCCTTCTTCGAGTCGAGCGCGTGGGTGCCCGTCGTCACGGGCATCGTGATCGCGCTCGTCGTGCACGGGGCGAAGATGTTCGTGCGCCCCGCGGCGAATGCCCTCACGGCGGGCGCCGCGGCCCCGGTGCTCTCGACGGGAGAGGACATCGGCTCGCTGCTGTTCAGCCTCTTCGCCATCCTCATCCCCATCCTCGTGATCGTCGCGCTGATCGCGCTCGCGGTGCTCGTCGTCTCGGTCTTCCGGCGGCTGCGACGGCAGCGGCGCACGGTCGCGCCGGCCTAGCGTCGTCGGCCAGCCCCGCGCGAGGGGCGGGGATGCCGAACGGGCCGCCCCCCGAGGGAGACGGCCCGTTCGTCGTCAGCGCCAGGCGCTGATCAGCTGTTGCTCGAGAGCTTCTCGCGCAGCGCGGCGAGCGACTCGTCGTCGGCGAGGGTGCCGCCGGCGTTCGAGTCGGACGAGAAGCTCGACCCGCCCGCGGCGGGCAGCTCGAGGGTCTCCTCCTCGACCAGCGCCGTGGCGACCTGCTTCTTGTGGGCCTCCCAGCGGGCCTGAGCGGCAGCGTAGTCCTGCTCCCACTTGGCGCGCTGCTCCTCGAAGCCGTCCTTCCACTCGCCCGACTCGGGGTCGAAGCCCTCGGGGTACTTGTAGTTGCCGGCCTCGTCGTACTCGGTCGGCATGCCGTAGACAGCCGGGTCGAACTCGACGCCCTCGGGGTCGACGCCCTCGTTGGCCTGCTTGAGGCTCAGCGAGATGCGACGGCGCTCGAGGTCGATGTCGATGACCTTGACGAAGACCTCGTCACCGACCGACACGATCTGCTCGGCGAGCTCGACGTGCTTGGCCGAGAGCTCCGAGATGTGCACGAGGCCCTCGATGCCGTCCGCCACGCGCACGAAGGCGCCGAACGGGACGAGCTTCGTGACCTTGCCCGGGGCGACCTGCCCGATCGCGTGGGTGCGGGCGAAGACCTGCCACGGGTCCTCCTGCGTCGCCTTGAGCGAGAGCGACACGCGCTCGCGCTCGAGGTCGACCTCGAGGATCTCGACGGTGACCTCCTGGCCCACCTCGACGACCTCGCTGGCGTGCTCGATGTGCTTCCAGCTGAGCTCGGAGACGTGCACGAGGCCGTCGACGCCGCCGAGGTCCACGAACGCACCGAAGTTGACGATCGACGAGACGACACCCTTGCGAACCTGGCCCTTGGCGAGGTTGTTGAGGAAGGTCGAGCGGCTCTCCGACTGCGTCTGCTCGAGCAGGGCGCGGCGCGAGAGCACGACGTTGTTGCGGTTCTTGTCGAGCTCGAGGATCTTCGCCTCGATCTCCTGGCCGAGGTACGGCGTGAGGTCGCGCACGCGGCGCAGCTCGATGAGCGAGGCGGGGAGGAAGCCGCGCAGGCCGATGTCGACGATGAGGCCGCCCTTGACGACCTCGATGACGGTGCCGGTGACGACGCCGTCGGCGTCCTTGATCTTCTCGACGTCGCCCCAGGCGCGCTCGTACTGCGCGCGCTTCTTGGAGAGGATCAGACGACCCTCCTTGTCCTCCTTCTGGAGGACGAGCGCCTCGACGGTGTCGCCGACGGCGACGACCTCGGAGGGGTCGACATCGTGCTTGATCGACAGCTCGCGCGAGGGGATGACGCCCTCGGTCTTGTAGCCGACGTCGAGGAGGACCTCGTCGCGGTCGATCTTGACGACGGTGCCTTCGATGAGGTCGCCGTCGTTGAAGAACTTGAGGGTCAGTTCGACCGCGGCCAGGAAGTCTTCAGCAGAGCCGATGTCGTTGATGGCGATCTGCTTGGGGGCCTGGGTCGTTGCGGGGGTCATGTAGTGGGTGCTCCGATGCGGACAGGAATCAGGCCGGGACGACGCGGTTCTGGAGTGTCGTCCGGGCACGCGGACAGGATTGCCGTCAAACGACGACTCTCCAGCTTATCCCCCGCGCCGCAGCGGCGGCAACACGACCCGGCGCGCGCCGATCAGTCGAGAAGCGCGGTCTTGAGCGTGTCGAGGCCGACGCCGCCGAGATCGAGCGCGTTCTTGTGGAAGACCTTGTTCGAGAACGCGGCACCCTCCTTGGCCTTGTAGGCGTCGCGGATCTGCTCCCAGATGCGCTGACCGACCTTGTACGAGGGAGCCTGACCCGGCCAGCCGAGATACCGGTTGACCTCGAAGGTCACGAAGCCGTCGTTCATGTTCACGTTCTCGCGCAAGAAGGCGAAGGCGTCGTCGCTCGTCCAGACCCGACCCGTACCGGGGTGGATCTTCCCGAGGTGCACCCCGATGTCGAGCACGACGCGCGCGGCGCGCATGCGCTGGCCGTCGAGCATGCCGAGGCGGTCGGCCGGGTCGTCGAGGTAGCCGAGCTCCTCCATGAGCCGCTCGGCGTAGAGCGCCCAGCCCTCCGCGTGCCCGCTCGTTCCCGCCAGCAGCCGGCGCCACGAGTTCAGCTGCGCGCGGTTGTACACGGCCTGGCCGATCTGCAGGTGGTGGCCCGGAACGCCCTCGTGGTACACCGTCGTCGTCTCGCGCCAGGTGTCGAACTCGTCGACGCCCTCGGGGATGCTCCACCACATGCGACCCGGTCGCGAGAAGTCGTCGGTGGGCCCGGTGTAGTAGATGGCTCCCCCGGGCGTGGGCGCGATCATGCACTCGAGGCGCGTGACGGGCTCGGGGATGTCGAAGTGCGTGCGCGAGAGCTCGTCGACGGCCGTGTCGCTGAGCTTCTGCATCCAGGCCTGGAGCGCGTCGCGACCGTGGAGCTTGCGCGCCGGGTCTTTCTCGAGGTGGGCGATGGCCTCCTCCACGCTCGCGCCGGGGAGGATCTCGCCGGCGATGCGCGTCTGCTCCTCGACCATGCGAGCGAGCTCCTCGATGCCCCACTCGTAGGTCTCGTCGAGGTCGATCGTCGCGCCGAGGAAGCGGCGCGACATGAGCCCGTACAACTCTCGGCCCACGGCATCGTGCTCGCGCGCGGTCGGAGCCAGTTCGGTCTCGAGGAAGCGCGCGAAGTCGCCGTAGGCCTCGGCGGCCGCAGCGGCATTGCGGGCGAGGTCGGCGCGCAGGGCATCCGGGATCTCGCCGCCCTCGATCGCGGCCTCGGCGGCGAACGCGGGGAAGAAGCCGTCGGCGGCGGCGTTGCGCTGCGCCTGCCCGAGCACCTCGACCACCTGGCGGCGGGCGGGCGTGTTGCCGGCCGCGATGCCCTCGCGGAGGGTCTCGGTGTAGCCCTGCAGGGCCCCGGCGACATTGCCGAGCTTGCGGGCGATGATGCCCCAGTCGTGCTCGGTCGCCGTGGGCATGAGGTCGAAGATCTCGCGGATGCCCTGCGCGGGCGAGGCGAGCACGTTGAGGTCGCGCTGATCCCAGCCGGCGGCCGCGAGCTCGAGGTCGAGGCTCAACTCAGCACTGAGGTCGGTGATCGTGACGCGGTCGGTGTCATCGACGGGCGTCGCGGCGGCCAGCTGCGCGAGAGCGGCACGGGCCGCCTCCTCGTACCGGGCACGGCCCGCGGGCGAGAAGTCCTGGTACTCGTCGAGGCGCCCCTCGGCACCGATGTAGGTCGCGGTGTCAGGGCTCAGCTCGACGAGCGTGGCGACCCACTGCTCGGCGATGGCGTCAACGGGGGTGGGCGTGCGGTCGGCGGCGCTGTCAGACATGACAGCGAGCCTAGTGCGCGGCCTCGTTCCAGTCGCGGCCCACGCCGACCTGCACGTCGAGCGGCACCGCGAGATCGGCCGCCGACCCCATGCGCGCCCGCACGATGGCCTCGAGGGCCTCCCGCTCACCCGCCGCGACCTCGAACACGAGCTCGTCGTGCACCTGCAGCAGCAGGCGCGAGCGCAGGCCGTCCCGCGCCATGTCGGCGGCGACGTCGACCATCGCGATCTTCATGATGTCGGCGGCCGAGCCCTGGATGGGCGCGTTGAGCGCCTGGCGCTCGGCGTTCTCGCGCAGCACGCGGTTGGGGCTCTTCAAATCGGGGAACGGCCGGCGACGACCGAAGATCGTCTCGGTATAGCCGTCAGCCCGCGCCTGCTCGACGACGCTGCGCAGGTAGTCGCGCACGGCGCCGAACCGCGCGAAGTAGTCGCTCATGAGCTGCTTCGCCTCGGCGGTGTCGATGCGCAGCTGCTTGCTCAGACCGAAGGCGCTCAACCCGTAGGCGAGCCCGTAGCTCATGGCCTTGACCTTCGTGCGCATCTCGCTCGTGACGTCGGCCGGGTCGACCGCGAAGATGCGAGCGCCGACGAAGCGGTGCAGGTCCTCCCCCGACCGGAAGGCCTCGATGAGGCCCTCGTCGCCCGAGAGGTGCGCCATGATGCGCATCTCGATCTGCGAGTAGTCGGCCGTCAACAGGCTCTCGAAGCCCTCCCCCGCGGTGAACGCGGCGCGGATGCGGTGACCGACCTCGGTGCGCACGGGGATGTTCTGCAGGTTCGGGTCGGTCGACGAGATGCGACCCGTCGTCGTGCCCGTCTGGTCGTACGTCGTGTGGATGCGGCCGTCGGCCGCGATCGCGGTCGTCAGGGTCTCGACGATCTGCCGCAGCTTGGTCGCGTCGCGGTGCTGCAGCAGCAGGCCGAGGAAGGGGTGCGGATGCGCCTCCTGCAGGTCGGCCAGGGCCGCGGCGTCGGTCGAGTAGCCCGTCTTGGTCGCGCGCGTCTTCGGCATGCCGAGCTCGTCGAACAGCACCTCCTGCAGCTGCTTCGGCGAGCCGAGGTTCACCTCGCGCCCGATCTCGGCGAACGCCTGCTCGGCGAGCCGCGTCGTCGTCTCACCGAGCTCGACGTTGAGCGCGTCGAGGGCCGAGCGATCGACCGCGATGCCCGTGCGCTGCATGAGCGCGAGCACGGGAGCGGTCGGAAGGTCGATCTCGGCGAGCACGGACGTGCTCGTGCCCGGGAGCGACTCCCGCTGCGCGGCGACGAGCCGGTGCAGGAACCACGCGACCGTCGCGGGGCTGATGCTCTCGGTGTCGGGGACGAGCTGGTTCGGATCGGCCTGCGGCATGGCCTCGCCGAGCACGTCGTGCACGAGGTCGGCGAGGTCGTACGACTTCGCGCCCGGGCGCTCGAGCCACGCGGCGAGCCGGGAATCCCACACCACCCCGTCGAGGGAGATATCGAGCCCTGCGAGCACGCTCGCGGCCGATTTGGCGTCGGCGAGGAGCTTGGGGCTGTCGCCCGACAGCCAGGCTTCGAGGGCGGCGTAGTCGGGCCGGTGCGCGGCCCAGTTGACCTGCACGGTCTCGGTCGCGGTGGCGAGCCCGAAGGCGGCGAGCTGGCCGTGCGGAGCATCCACGATGAGGGCGACCTCGGCCCCCGCGGTCGACGCGAGCCACTTCGCGAGCTCTTCGTCGACGAGCGTGCGCACGGTCGGCAGGTCGGTGCGCGGTGCGGCCTCCTCGGCCGCGCCCATGTCGGTCTTGAGCACGCGCTCGGTGAGCGAGCGGAACTGCAGGCGCTCGAAGACCTGCTTGACCGCCGGGACGTCCATGGGCCGGCGATCGAGGTCGTGCGCGCGCAAGGGCAGCTCGAGGTCGGTCACGAGGCGGTTGAGGCGCCGGTTGCGCTCGGCGCGGTCGCGCTGCTCGCGCAGGTTCGCGCCGACCACTCCCCCGATCTCGTCGATGTGCTCGAAGATGCCCTCGAGCGACCCGTACTGGGTGATCCACTTCACGGCGGTCTTCTCGCCGACCTTGTCGACACCGGGCAGGTTGTCGCTCGTCTCGCCGACGAGCGCGGCGATCTCGGGGTACTGCTCGGGGTTGATGCCATAGCGCTCGCGCACGGCGTCGGGGTCGTAGCGCTTGAGCTCGGAGACGCCGCGAGCGTTCGGATAGAGCAGCGTCACGTCGTCGGTGACGAGCTGGATCGTGTCGCGGTCGCCGGAAACGACGAGCACGCGGAAGCCCTCGGCTGCCGCCTGCGTCGCGAGCGTCGCGAGGATGTCGTCGGCCTCGTAGTCCTCCTTCGTGATCGTGGGGATGCTCATCGCCGCGAGCGCCTCCTGCAGCAGCGGCACTTGCCCCACGAACTCCGGAGGCGTTTCTCCGCGCGTGCCCTTGTACTCGGGGTACTCGCGCGTGCGGAACGAATAGCGCGAGATGTCGAAGGCGACGCCGACGTGCGTGGGCTTCTCCTTCGAGAGGAGGCTCAGGAACATCGACAGGAAGCCGTGGATGGCGTTCGTGTGCTGGCCGTCACGCGTGACGAAGCTGTCGATCGGCAGGGCGTAGAAGGCCCGGAACGCCAGCGAGTGGCCGTCGACGAGCAGGAGGGTAGGCTTTGCGGAGTCCGTCACGGGGCCAGCCTAGCGAGGCGCCCCGACCCGCTCCCGGGCGTTGCCCGCCCGGCCTCGTCGAGGATGCCATGACCCTGCTGCCCCCCGACCTCGATCCCGAACTCGTCGAGCGGCTCGTCGGCACCGGCGGCGGCGCGCTGTGCCGTCGCATGGGCATCGAGTTCCTCGAGCTCTCGGCCGAGCGGTCGGTCGCCACGATGCCCGTCGAGGGCAACACGCAGGTTATCGGCCTGCTGCACGGCGGAGCGCACGTCGTGCTCGCCGAGAGCCTGGGGTCGATCTCCTCGGCGATCCACGCCGGGCCCGGCCGCTACGCGGTCGGCATCGAGATCAACGCGACGCACAGCCGCTCGATCACCGAGGGGCTCGTCACGGGTACGTGCACCGCACTCGTGCTCGGGCGCACGCTCGCGACCCACGAGATCGTCATGACCGACGAGGCCGGTCGCCGGCTGTCGACGGTGCGCATGACGAACATGCTGCGCGACCGCTGACCCTCGGCCCGCGGGCTACTCCCCCGCGTCGGCGCTGACGTCGGTGGGGGCGGATGCCTTCTTGGGGGCATCCTTCTTGGCGCCCAGCTGGTCGATGATCGCCTGCGCGACCGCTTGCATGGTCGTGCGGCGGTCCATCGACGCCTTCTGGATCCAGCGGAACGCCTCGGGCTCGGTGAGCCCCATGCGCTCGTTGAGCAAGCCCTTCGCGCGGTCGACGAGCTTGCGGGTCTCGAAGCGCTCGACGAGGTCGGCGACCTCGGCCTCGAGCGTGAGGATCTGCTGGTAGCGGC